>CAZRMA010000614.1:0-2375 GCA_964600655.1 uncultured Ignavibacteriaceae bacterium | reverse complement strand
CCTGGTGAAGGTGGGCAGCTACCAGGTTTTAAGGTAGATAAAATTATAGCTAAGGTGAGGCACAGTACTCCAGGGGTTACATTAATAAGCCCTCCGCCGCATCATGATATTTATTCAATTGAAGACTTAAAACAATTAATTTTTGATTTAAAAAATATTAATCCAAAAGCACGAATAAGTGTAAAGCTAGTTTCTGAAGTTGGTGTTGGAACTATAGCTGCCGGAGTTGCCAAAGCTCATGCAGATCATATATTGATCAGTGGGCATGATGGAGGAACCGGTGCAAGTCCAGTAAGTTCTATTCAGCATGCTGGGACACCGTGGGAATTAGGACTAAGTGAAACTCATCAAACTTTAATGCTTAATGGATTAAGAGATAGAGTTTTCATTGCAACCGATGGACAAATGAAAACCGGTAAAGATGTTGTCGTTGCTGCATTATTAGGAGCTGAGGAATTTGGATTTGCAACTGCACCATTGGTTACACAAGGCTGTATAATGATGAGAAAATGTCATTTGAACACTTGTCCTGTTGGAGTTGCTACTCAAGATCCGGAACTTCGGGCAAAGTTTACCGGCAAGCCGGAATATGTTATAAATTATTTATTCCATGTAGCTGAAGAAGTTAGAGAATACATGGCTTTATTTGGGTTTAAGACTTTTAATGAAATGATTGGACAAACAGATAGAATAATTATTAAACGTCCGTCAGATCACTGGAAGGCGAGAGGATTAGACTTAAGTAGGATTTTGTTCAAGCAAATACCTTTATATAAAACAGATGCGTACAGAACCCGGGGACAAAATCATGCAATAGAAAAACAATTAGATAACGAGTTGATTAAACTTTCTCAACCAGCTTTACAGAATGCTGAAAAAGTTGAAATAAAATTACGAGTTAAAAATATAAATCGAACTGTTGGAACAATGTTGTCCAGCGAAATTGCAATAAAATATGGCAATGTAGGACTTCCGGATGGAACAATTAATATTTTATTAGAAGGAACTGCTGGTCAAAGCTTCGGAACATTCTTAGCAAAAGGAATTGAACTAAAGCTTATCGGAGAATCAAATGATTATACCGGCAAAGGTTTATCCGGCGGAAGATTAATTGTTAAAGTGCCGGATAAAGTTTCTTATGATCCTTCTGAAAATATTATTATTGGAAACACTTGTTTGTACGGCGCAACTAGCGGAGAAGCCTATTTCAATGGTGTTGCAGGTGAAAGATTTGCTGTCAGAAATTCGGGTGCTCATGCAATTGTTGAAGGAGTTGGCGATCATGGTTGTGAATATATGACCGGAGGCAGAGTTGCAGTACTTGGCAAAACAGGAAGAAATTTTGCTGCGGGAATGTCGGGTGGCGTTGCATACGTTTGGGATGAAGACAAACAATTTAAAAAATATTTAAATTCTCAACTTGTTGATATTGAAGACCTTTCGGAAGAAGATTTTACCGAACTGTATGAAATGATAAATAATCATTTAAAATATACAGATTCTAAAAGAGCAGAATATTTATTAAATAACTGGAAGAATGAAAAATTAAACTTCTTAAAAATAATTCCTTTTGAATATAAAGCTGCACTTCAAAAGCTGATTGATGAAAAAAATAAAAAAAATATGGTAGATGAAGAAGCGAAATTTGCGGAGGTTGCAAATGGGTAAACCAACCGGGTTTAAAGAATTTAAAAGAATGACTTTACAAAAAGAGAAAGTTGAAGAAAGAAAACAGCACTTCAACGAATTTGAATTTTCATTCAGAGAAAATGATGCACAAACTCAAGGTGCAAGATGTATGGATTGCGGAATTCCTTTCTGCCATGGCGATACCGGCTGCCCGGTTCAAAATTATATTCCTGAATGGAATGATTTAATTTATAAAGGGCACTGGAAAGAAGCATTGGATAATCTTCATTCCACAAATAATTTTCCTGAGTTTACAGGAAGATTGTGTCCTGCTCCATGTGAATCTGCGTGTGTGCTGGGAATAAATAATGATCCTGTTACAATTAAATCAATTGAGCGGACCATAATTGACAGAGGATTTGATGAAGGTTGGGTAGTCCCAAAAACTCCAAAACAATCAACTGAAAAAACGATAGCCATAGTGGGTTCAGGTCCGGCGGGATTGGCAGCAGCACAGCAGCTTGCACGAGAAGGCCATTCAGTTACGGTTTATGAAAAAAATGATCGGATCGGAGGATTGCTGAGATATGGTATTCCGGATTTTAAAATGGAAAAACATCTTATTGATAGAAGAATAGAGCAAATGAAAGAAGAAGGTGTTGAATTTCAAACCGGAATAAATGTTGGTGTAGATATTAAAGCTAAAGAGTTAGTAGAAGTTTTTGATGCAATAGTTCTTGCCGGCG
>CAZRMA010000613.1:0-2391 GCA_964600655.1 uncultured Ignavibacteriaceae bacterium | reverse complement strand
TTTAAATGAATATTCCTTGATCAATGGTGATGCATTAAACCTTCCTTTAAAAGAAAATTCATTTGATATTGTCATTTTACAGGATGTAATAGAACATTTACCTGAGATAGATAAGTTAATAAAACCTTTATTTAAAATTTTAAAAGAAGATGGAATAATTTATATCAGCACACCAAACAAGTTTTCATTTTTAAATGTTATATCTGATCCTCATTGGGGGCTTCCGCTTATTTCACTTCTGGCAAGAGAAAATATTAAAAAATATTTTCTAAGATATTTTAGAAAGCAAGATTTAAATAGAAAAGATATTGCGCAATTATTTTCATTAAATGATTTACAAAAAGTCTTTGGAGAAAAATTTAATATAAAGTTAAATACCAGGTTTGCAGTTCAAAAATTGTTTGAAGGGCATAAAGGAATAATCTGGAGCAGCTTCCATTTTTTCTTGCTTAAATTAATTCTGACTTTGAAACTAGACAAGCTGATAATTAATGTTTCTCACGATGATCATGGTGTTTTAAATAAGTATTTTACCCCAACATTTTATTTGATATTAAAAAAAAAAATATAAAACGATCTCCAATATTTTAAGTTTGATTTAAGAATCAATTCATATATTTTTAGGCGTTAAATTTTTAGAGATGAATGGATAATAAAACTCTCGCATTAAAAGCAGTTGAAGCAAAATCAAGATCGCTTCCCACATACTCAAATTTTCATGTCGGTGCAGCACTCCTAACAGAAGATGGAAAAGTTTATTTAGGCGGAAACATTGAATCGAGTTCATATAGCCTGGCAATATGTGCTGAAAGAACCGTATTATTTAAAGCAATTTCAGAAGGCGAAAGAAAATTTAAAGCAATTGCAATAGCAAGTGATGATAAAAATTTTTGTCCCCCATGCGGCTCATGCAGGCAAGTGATAAACGACCTTTGCGGAGATATAGAGGTCATAATGATTAACGAAAAAGAAGAACTAAAAATTTTAAAATTGTCTGAATTGCTTCCGTACCTTTTGGAGACGATAATTTAAAATGATAAAAAATAATTTTGTAAATTAATTTTCAAACTATGGAACCAACCTTGCATTCAATACCTAAAGAAACCGGCTGGATAGAAGTAATAACCGGATGTATGTTTAGTGGAAAAACCGAAGAATTAATACGGCGGTTAAAGCGCGCACAGATAGCAAAACAAACCGTCAAAATTTTTAAACCTAAAATTGATAACCGCTTTTCAGAAACAGCTATCGTTTCACACAATGAACAGCAGCTTCCTTCAGTGATAATTGACGAAGCGATTGAAATTTATACTCAATCTAAAGATGCACAGGTTATCGGCATCGATGAAGCACAATTTTTTTCTAATGAACTTGTAACCATTTGCAACAAGCTTGCTAATGAAGGAAAAAGAGTTATCATTGCTGGACTTGACCAGGATTATAAAGGTGTTCCTTTTGAACCGATACCTCAATTGCTGGCAGTTGCAGAATATATAACTAAATCTTTAGCTATATGTGTTGAATGCGGTAACCCGGCAGATAGAACACAACGTAAAACTCACTCTTCTGAAAGAGTAATTGTTGGAGCTGCAGATATTTATGAAGCCCGCTGCCGAAAATGTCATTACATACCTGAAGAAAAGTAAAGGATAAACTATGGATTTTATAGCTCTGTTAAGGGGAATTATTGGAATCGTATTGATTTTAGGGATTGCTTTTCTTTTATCAAATAATAAAAAAAATATTAATTGGAGACTTGTAGGCGGAGGATTTCTTCTTCAAATTGTTTTTGCCGTACTAATTATTAAAGGAGAATATCTTCGTACTTTCTTTGCTCCTTTCGGTTGGCCTACAGATTTTTTTAGCTGGGTAAGCGGCGGCTTTGTTCTGGTGTTAAATTTTACTAACGAAGGATCAAATTTCGTATTTGGAGCTTTATCTTTAAGTCCCGGAACTAATGGAAGTCTGGGAATGTTTTTCGCTTTTCAAGTTTTACCAACTATAATTTTCTTTGCGAGTCTAATGGGGATTCTATACTATCTCGGTATTATGCAACGAGTAGTTCAGGGGATGGCATGGGTGATGTCAAAAGTTATGGGTACTAGTGGTGCAGAATCTCTTTCGGTTACAGCAAATATCTTTGTCGGACAAACAGAAGCGCCTTTAATGATAAAGCCATATATAAAAGGAATGACGCAAAGCGAACTTTTAACTGTGATGATTGGCGGTATGGCAACCATAGCCGGCGGAGTTATGGCAGCTTATATTAAAATACTTGGAGATTCATACGCACAAAGTTTAGGTATATCTATTCAAGTAGCACAACATATGTTTGCAACTCAATTACTTGGTGCAAGTGTGATGGCTGCTCCAGCTGCTTTAGCTATTTCA
>CAZRMA010000612.1:0-2391 GCA_964600655.1 uncultured Ignavibacteriaceae bacterium | reverse complement strand
CCGCCAATCGGGTATGATTTACCGGCAGATAATTATTCAATCCAGATGGATAATTTTAAAGATTCATTGTCAGAAGTTTTATTTGACATGGATTCAATCTTCTATCATTATAGAAGGAATAAAGTTAATAACAGCGAATCAGATATATTTAAATATTCTGCCGAAGGAATTGAAATTAAAAATCCAGATGCCGTTGATAAAAAGATAACTTTAGAAACAGTCGTTAATAAAGATATAAGTGAAAAAGTTTTTCAAACGGATAATTTAAAACTTGTAAAAAATGATTCTATCAAAATTAAAAAATTGAGTCAGGATGATCTTTTATTAAATAATTACGGCGGGGATAAAACATATGATCTTACAGTAAAAAGTGCTTCAGCAGATGGAGAGATGATTTTCAATCATCCTCAAATTCAGATAACATCAAACTCATCTCATCAAATTATTCCTGCTTGGAATGATCTGGATAATTCTCCAATTAAAATATTAATTGATAATGGCAATGACGGAACAATTGACGATTCAATGTTTGTTGATAATCAGCCGACTAATGTGAACGAAAAATATACTTCAACTATGCCGGATAAATTCCGCCTGCATCAGAATTATCCAAATCCGTTTAATCCAACAACAACAATTTCATTTGATCTTCCTGAACAATCCCATGTAACATTAAAAGTTTACAACATTCTTGGACAGGAAATAGCAACGCTGATAAACGAGGTTAAACAAGCAGGAAGCTATAAAGAAACTTTTGATGCATCTTCACTATCAAGCGGCGTTTACATTTATAAACTATCCGCAGGCACATATACAAGCTCAAAGAAAATGATTTTGATCAAATAAATATTATCAAAAATAAATAGGAGATAAAATGAGAACAATTAAATATTTCGCTATTCTATTTTCATTAATTTTAATTTCGTGCAGTGGCAAACCCCCCGCAAACATTGTTGATGTTACTGCAAAGGATTACTATTTCAACGTATCTGATTCAATCCCTTCCGGCTGGAATACGTTCCGCCTTAAAAACGAAGGACACTGTAATCATTTCTTTTTTCTAACTCTTCTGCCAGATAGTATACCATTCGAAAGATATGGTAAAGATGTAGGAAGTGCATTTGTAATTACTTGGGATTCTTTACAAGCTGGAATGGATAAAGCAAAAGCAGGTGCACTCCTTGGTAGTTTACTGCCCAAATGGTATGCCTCAGCAAAAGCTATGGGTGGAGCAGGACTTATTTCTCCTGGGAAAACCGCTCAAACCACCTTAAAATTAGAACCGGGGACTTATGTTATGGAATGCTATATGAAAACGAAAGAAGGAAAATTCCATAGCGAATTGGGAATGGTTCGCCCAATAACGGTTACTCAAAAGATTTCTGAAATGAAAGAACCGGATGATGCAGATATAGAGTTAACACTTTTTAATAATAAGATTGAATCAAAAGGAAAAATTTCAAGCGGAATACATAGAATCGCTGTTCATTTTAATGAGCAGCCTAAATACGGACTTGGAAATGATGTCCATATTGTGAAATTAAATAATAATACAAATATGGATGAATTAAAAAAATGGATGGATTGGATGAATATAAACGGACTTCGTACTCCGGCGCCTGCAGAATTCCTTGGAGGAACTCAAGAAATGCCTGTTGGTTATACCTCCTATTTCACTGTTAATTTAGAACCCGGTAAGTATGCTTGGATTTCAGAACCTTATGCAACCAAAGGAATGATAAAAGAGTTTAGTATAAATGAATAAAAATTAATTAATAATGAAAAAATTTTTTTGCTTGTCCTAATCAAACTCACACAGCACAAAATATTTTATCATCCCTGGAAAAGGAGTAGCGCGCTTGTTCGTTGACATCGGCAGACTGGAAATTATGAGGTTAAATTTGGTGCGAGTGAACTATCAAGTGGAATCTACTTTTACAAATTGCAAAGCGGAAATTTTATTCAAACAAAGAAAATGATTTTAATGAAATATTTTTATTTCATTAAAGAAGTGAATTAATTATTCGCTCTTTTTATGCATGCCATTAATTTCTCTCATTTAAAGTTTTTTACTCCAGGCAAATTAATTATCAAAAAAAATAATTACCTTTGCCTGGTTTCCCATTTAAATTTAATACACAGATTATTCCATTGAATTTGGTTTTAAATAATTTAAAATCACATCTTCAAATAGATATAATTAATATTAGGCTTTGATTATGATTGATCCGAAAAATTCTCCGTTCAATGATTTTGCAGAAAAGCTTTTAAGCAAAAGAGAAACGCACACCTGCAATTCATCTTTAAAAAAAGAATCAATTGAATTTTTAAATGAATTAATTGATTTGCTCTTTCCACATTTCTCAAGCAGTGTTTATTATTCCCCGGAAG
>CAZRMA010000611.1:0-2409 GCA_964600655.1 uncultured Ignavibacteriaceae bacterium | reverse complement strand
TAAATTTATTATCACTGATAATGTCAACATTTCCTGACGAGAGCAGTTCGGTGTATGTAGGATTGATTTTTACAAAAGTTCTTCGACTGGTTAAACTTCCAATTGCTGATGTAAAAGCACTATCAACCTTGAATTTATGATGCTCCTTATAATACTTTAAAATTGATTTTGCCGTTTTTGAAAAACCAAATTCAGTATTCATTTGATCATCAATTGATTTGATCTGTTCTATTAAATCGCGTTTAATATTCTGAATGTAAACAGACTCTTTATTTTTTTCTATTCTTGCTGAATTCCAATTATTAACTTGCAAAGCAATTAAAATTCCAATAACTACAAGAATTATTTCTCCAATAGCATAACGTAAATACGCCATAACTTTACCTGCCTGCCGGTCAGGCAGGTTTTCGGCTGCAAGTTTTTGTCTGATATTTTTGAATACCCTCATAATAAACCCAAAATCGTTTTTGCTTTCATATTTCTTCCAACTAAACTATTTAACTTTTATAACCACAAATGTTACATCATCATCCGGATCTTTATCTTTTACCCATTCAGAACCTGCATCTTTTAAATTCTTTATTATTACCTCCGGATTTTTATCAGCAGATTCTTCAAATATGTTTCGCATTCTTTTATAACCAAACATTTCTTTGTTTTCGTTAAACAATTCCGGCAAACCATCACTTACTATTAAAATAACATCTCCAGAGTTTAAATTTCTTTCTATGAGTACATAAGGGAAGTCATCAAAAGTTCCTAACGGCATTCCTTTCATTACTAATTCTTCTGTTGTCTGATTTTCTCTTTGATACAAAAGAACCGGGGGCATACCAGCAGCAGAAAATTGAACTCTATTTCCTATAATTTTTAACATAGTCATACACATTGATAATTTTTCCAGATGCATTAATTTCAAACATCTGGTTATTTCATGAAATGTATCTATAATATTAGGATTTGGAGCAAGTGTGTTAAATAAACTCTTTGTTGATGTTACCATTGTTCCAGCTTTCATACCATGTCCAGTTGCATCTCCAACAACAACAGTTAAAGTTCCATCTAAACCAACATGAAAATCATAATAATCTCCGCCGACTTCAGTAGCAGTTTTCATATAAACAGCAATATCAAGATGGGGGAGATTGGGAAGTGTTTTGGGAAGCATTGAAAGCTGCAGTTCCCGGGCTTCTTCCAGCTCTTTACTTTTCCGCAGATTTTCAGATTCCAATGCTCGCTTTTCAGCTTCACTTGCTTTGGCTTGAAGTTCCGCTGCTTCTGCTCTTAATCTTGTTTCCTTCAGTTGTACATTTTTTAGCTGCCTGCCCATTTCAAATTTTCTAATTCCATATAAGAACCCAAAAAATACTACACCGTAAATCGAGTATGCAGTCCAGTTACTAAACCAGGGGGGAGAAATATGTATTTTAATTTGCTTTACCTTTTCATTCCATATACCATCGCCATTAGAACCCTTTAATTTAAAAACATAATCACCGGGGTCCAGGTTGGTATAAGATGCGAATCTTCTATTATTTAAATTCCAATTTTTGTCAACTCCTTCTAACATATATGCTGTCCTATTTTTATCAGGCCTTGCAAAATGAACAGATGCAAACTCGAATGATATATCGTTTTGGTCATAAGGTAAATCAATTTCTTTAATACTATTTAAATCTTTTGTGTCTAATAAATTTTGGTATAATTCATCAACCGAATTATTAGATACAGATATATTATTAATTACAACATCAGGCAATGATTTATCTGTTGGCCCTGGAATAAATGCATTAAATCCGTCGAGGCCTGAAAAATACATTTTACCATCTGTATCTTTTAATGACGCATCCCCGATAAAAGTATAACCTTGCAAACCATCGCGAACATCATAGTTAATGAATATAGGTGCTTTTGCACTATCAGAAATCTCAACTTTTGTAATTCCTTTAATACTACTTATCCATAGATTACCCTCATTATCCAGCTGAATCGATTTCAGATTACTTGAGGGCAGTCCATCCTTTTCACGATAAATAATAATTTTATTTCTTTTACGGTCATATTTGTTTAAGCCATCTTGGGTTGCTATCCAGATATTACTGAAATTATCTTCACAAATATCTTCAACTCTATTACTGCTGATTGACAACTCTTTTTTAGAATCCGCTTCGATATTGTTTATGCTAAATGTTTTTGGATCAATAATGCTCACTCCATCGTATGTAGCTTCCCAAATCAGTTTATCTTTTGATTGATAGATAGCTTTGACATTATTTCCATTCATAAAATTAGAGTTAATATCATCTTTCAAAATACCATTGTATTTCTGAAATTCATTTTCGGAAAGAGTATATAGTTCAATTCCCCAATAAAGACTGTCTTGAGGTGGTGTTGCATTAAATGATTGCA
>CAZRMA010000610.1:0-2414 GCA_964600655.1 uncultured Ignavibacteriaceae bacterium | reverse complement strand
AAAAATTCCTACGCTTTACGGAAGAAAATAGTAATCTGCCAAATAATGGAGTCTATGGAACTTTACCAGATGAAAATGGTAATCTCTGGATATCAACAAACAATGGTATAACTAAATTTAATCCTGATACATTTCAGTTTAGAAATTATGGCGTGGAGGATGGATTACAAAGTGAGGAATTTAATGGCGGAGCGTACTACGAAGCTCCAAGTGGTGAAATGTTTTTTGGCGGTATTAAAGGTTTTAATTTCTTTTTCCCATCTGAAGTAATTGACAATAAATATATTCCCAACATTGTTATTACTGGTTTAAAAATATTTAATGAACCAATTCAAGTTGGAGAAGAATCTCCGTTAAAACAGCAAATCTCGAAAACTAAAGAAATCGTTTTACCTTACTGGCAGAATGATATTTCATTTGAATATGTTGCCCTGCACTATTCAAATCCTTCAAAGAATCAATATGCTTATAAGCTTGAAAATTATGAAAATGATTGGCGTTACGTTGGCAACACAAGAACCGCAACTTATACTAATCTGGATCCTGGCGAGTATGTTTTTAGAGTTAAAGGATCGAACAATGACGGCTTGTGGAATGAAGAAGGTAAATCATTAACGCTTATAATTAATCCGCCCTGGTGGAAAGCCACAACAGCCTACGTTGCGTATTTCTTTTTATTTGGAGGTTTAGTTTTCGGTGTAGACAGGATTCAAAGAAGAAGAATAGTAACAAGAGAACGTAATGCAGCAGCAATCAAAGAGGCAAATTATCGTGCTCACATTGCAGAGTCAGAAAATGCACGAAAGACAAAAGAATTGGAAGAAGCACGAGACCTTCAGCTATCAATGCTTCCCAAAGCACTCCCCAGGTTACCTCATCTTGATATTGCAGTTTATATGAAAACTGCAACGGAAGTTGGAGGCGATTATTACGATTTCAACGTTGGATTGGATGGAACGCTTACTGTAGCTATTGGCGACGCAACAGGTCATGGAATGAAAGCTGGAACAATCGTTTCAATGACAAAAGCATTATTTGCTTCCGGAGGTTCAAAGTTAGATATGAAAACATATTTTGATCAAAGCAGCGATGCATTAAAGGAAGTTGAACTTGGGAGATTGATGATGGCTTTTATGATGGTTAAAATCAAAGACAATATACTTCAGATATGTAACGCTGGAATGCCGCCCCTATTTATTTACAGGAAACAATTAAACCAAGTTGAAGAAATAATGTTAAAAGGGATGCCATTGGGAGCAATTAAAAATTTTCCTTATGAGATAGTGGAAACAGAATTATCATCCGGAGATACATTGCTTTTATTAAGTGACGGGTTACCAGAATTGAAGAATGCAAATGAAGAACAATTCGGTTATAATCGTGTTAAAGAATCATTTAAATCAGTTGCGAAAATAAAACCGGAAGAGATAATATCACATTTAAAAGATCAAGGTTCACATTGGGTAAATGATAAAGACCCCGATGATGATGTTACGTTTGTAGTCGTCAAAATTAAATAATTTGCTATCAATATATTTATATAATTCAATTAAAATTATCTAACAAAAATACGGAGTTAACATGAAGTTCAAAACAAGTGAAGTCTATAATGCAGCTGTTGTATCGTTCAAAGGGAAATTAATGGGAGGTCCCGATGCTCAAGACTTTCAAAATCAAATTTCCACTTTCCTTGAACAAGGTAAGAAAAATATAATCATTGAAATGAGCGATGTAAAATTTGCTGACAGTTCCGGAATCGGCAGTATTATTAAAGCATATACAACAGTTAAGGAAGCTGGCGGTCAATTAAAATTAGCAGGATTGACTGACAAAATTAAAGGTGTTTTAGGTATTGTAAAACTCGACAAAGTTTTTGAACAATATCCAACTGTGGAAGAGGCTTCTAAAAGTTTTTAAAGGAATTAGTTTTGAAATATAAAAAAATAATGCTGCTGATTATTCTTCTTGCCATTTCAATAAATGCACAATCGATTAATAACAGCTTTACAACCTATACTGAATTTGATGGTTTACCTTCCAACAGCACCTGGGCAATCATGCAAGATCATCTTGGTTATATTTGGATTGGGACAATCAATGGTTTATCAAGATTTGACGGATATGAGTTTCTTAATTTTAGTCCGGTTCAAAAGGATACGAATTTTTTACAAACCCCAATTGTTACAACCTTGTTTGAAGATTCCAAATACAATATGTGGATTGGTGCTGTTGGAGGAATCACGAAATATAATAGAGTTAAAAAAACATTTAAATTTTATTCACTTGAGAAATTTGCACAAATTGAAGGACGGACATTATTTGTTTCAGATATCGTAGAAACATTACAAGGCGATATACTATTTACAGTTTTTGACTTATATTTTAATGAAGTTAATCATGGTCTTTATACCATC
>CAZRMA010000609.1:0-2420 GCA_964600655.1 uncultured Ignavibacteriaceae bacterium | reverse complement strand
CAAAAATTTAATAGCTACTTTACGTTTCAGTTTTGTATCTTCAGCAAGATAGACTACACCCATTCCTCCTTCGCCGAGTTTTTTTAATATTTTATAATGCAGTATTGTTTTGCCGGTCATTCTCTAGCCTTATTAAAAATTCTACTTTTAATAAGTAGTTATTAATTTATTTTTTAACAATTCGTGTTTTTGCTTTGCCTCTGATATTAAAGCTTGGATTCCAGAATCCTGCCTCACCGAATCGAGAAATGAATCATTCTGCATAGCCGTATAATTTACATATCCCATTTCTATTGTTTTCTTTAACGCTCTAATACAATCATCATTCATATCTAAGATTCCATAAATTCTTGCAATCTCATACCATATTTCACTATCAGAAGGATTTTCCAATTCTCTTTTTAGATTAAACCCAGATGCCTCTTTTATATTTCCTTTCATGTATTCAACAAAAGAAGAGGCAAAATAAAACTCACCAATTTCTCCTTTTATTTGTAATGATTTCTCAAAATATTCTAATGCCAAATCCTTATCACCCATACGAAAAGCTACTTCTCCCAAAAGATTAAGAGTAAATGGACTTTCAGAATCTAAACTGAATAATTTGAGTGCTTCATTATATTTACCAAGAAACATAAATGTAATTATACCTGATCTGAAACGCGGATTTTTAGGATCTATGGAAAGTGAAATTTTAATTTCTTTTTCTGCTTCTTTCAGAAAACCAATATATCTGTAATGATAACTAAGTGAAAAATGAAGCCAAGCATCATTTGGATTAATCTTCAATGCTCTAATCAAAAGAGTGTGTGCTTCTTCATGTTTACCAATATCGGTGTAAACCAAAGCTAAATATGCCAGGGCTGGAAGCAATTCGTTGTTTAATGATAATGCTTTTAATATTGATTTTTCAGCTATGTCAGAGTATTGTGCTGCATTCTTGCCAACTTGTGATAGGGAGTTATATCGAATTCCCAATTCAAGGTAAGCTAATGAAAAAGTTGTATCAAGGTTAATAGAATTGTTCAACATTTCAATTGCTGCTTTATTTCCTTCAATGGTTTGCGGATTTGAAATGGCTCTAAGATAAAATTCATATGCTGCCGGGTTTTGCGGAATTTCAGCTTTCATCCTCTTCCGCTCTTCTATAGAGAACTGGACTTTTAGTCCATCAACAACTTTTTGAGAAACGATATCCTGCAGTTCAAATACATTTTTGTAATTTAACTGGATCCTCTCTCGCCATATCATTTCATTGGAATCAATATCAACTAATTCGATATTAAGTCTAATGGTATCAGCTTCTTTTAAATAATTACCTGCGAGAATATAATTTACATTAAGTTCTGTGCCGGTCTTTTTAATGTCTATTATAGAATTCTGATATTTACGGATTGTACTGGATGGTCTTACCAGCATACTTTTGGAATATGCCATCGATCCAATTATTTGATCAGCAAGCGCAAAGCCTAAAAAATTAGTGTTCGGATCATCTATCATATTGGAAAAGGGAAGTACTGCTATTTTTTTTATTCCTTTTATCGAACTGTCCTTGGCGATCGGGATCTTAGCTTCGTTGGTTTTGAGATCAATTAAAATTTCCTCTACTTCCACATACCTTTTTTTAACATCCTTTTGCAGTGATTTTTTAATAACTTTTTGCATTGATTGATTATTTTCTAATTTCTCATCGGCTTCAGGTTCTTCATTAAGTATTGAATATATTATTGCCTGATCATAATCTCCTTTAAACGGTAAGGTACCAGTTAACATTTCATAAAGTACGACGCCGAAAGACCAGATGTCAGTTTGTTGATCAACTTCTTCACCTTTGGTTTGTTCGGGAGACATATAAGCAATTGTTCCTATAGTTGTTCCCATTTTCGTCAACTGGGAACTTCCTCTAATCTTTGCCAGTCCAAAATCCATTATCTTAACTTTACCATCATTCGTAATCATTATGTTTTGAGATTTAATGTCTCTGTGTACAATTCCTTTTTTGTGTGCAACTTCCAAACCATTTGCTATTTGGGTTGCATAATTAATAATTTCATCTATTTGTAGGGACTGAAAATTTTCAGTCCCTACATGCTTCGGCTTTATTATTTCTTTTAATTCTTTCCCATCTATATATTCCATAACAATGAAAATTTGCTCGTCAGCTTCTTCAATTGCATAAATTGTAGCAATGTTAGGATGATTTAAAGCAGCAGCAGCCTGAGCTTCAATTTCAAAACGTTTTCTTTCTTCTTCATTTGCTGAAACATGATGTGGTAAAAACTTTATTGCAACATGTCTTTTTAATTTTGTATCTTCTGCAAGGTAAACTACACCCATTCCGCCTTCGCCGAGCTTCTCTAATATCTTATAATGGAGTATAGTCTCGCCTATCATAATTTTATTTCTCTACTTTTTATTTT
>CAZRMA010000608.1:0-2430 GCA_964600655.1 uncultured Ignavibacteriaceae bacterium | reverse complement strand
TAAGAAATTACGTATTTGAATTTACTTGTGGCACTGTCTAATTGGGCGCAGATCAATTTGTTTCAACTAGAAAAATGATTCTAACAAAATAATCCAAATTAAATTTTTATGAGTAAAATTCTTTTCCCAGCACAAACTAAATATTTAGAAGAATTTAAAAAGAATGATGATCCATTAATATTAGAAATGGAATTATTTGCTAAAGAACACAATGTTCCTATTCTTCCAGAGCAGTCGGTAGAATTTTTAGAGCAATTAATAAAAATAGTTAAACCAAAACGAGTTTTGGAAATTGGAACTGCAATTGGTTATTCTTCAATCAAAATAGCTAAACAATTGAAGAAAAAAAGTATTTTATCTACAATTGAGATGAGTGAGGATAATGCAAAAATTGCAAATAATTTTATTGAAAAATCCGGAGTTGGAGATAAAATTAATTTATTAAAAGGGAACGCCCTTGAGATAATGCCTCGTCTCAACAAAAAATTTGATTTCATTTTTCTTGATGCTGATAAACAATATTATAAAAGATTATTCGACTATTCTATTGTTCTGCTAAAAAAGGGAGGTGTTATTTTTGTTGATAATCTCTTATGGCATGGCTATGCCGCATCGAATCGGGTTCCATCTAACTATAAAGCATCTACCAAATTAATCCGAGAATTTAACAAAATATTTACGTCGCAATCCAATTTGTTGACGACTATTTTACCTATAGGAGATGGAATTGGAGTGGGAATAAAATCATAAATTCACAAAATAAATGATTGATTCACAGTATAATTTTTCAGAAAATTTTATTGATGAAGTTGAAGCCTTTTCTGGGTTTCAGCTAAAAAGGAAAGAAGATCTTTTTAAAATTTATAACGAGAGTCTCACCAATAATACAACTCATCTTTTTGAAGAACTATCATTCACGGCTAAATATGTAAGCGGATTAATTAATGTACTGAAAAGTGGCGCAAATAATCCGGAAGTACAAAGTTTGGAACACATAAAAAGTGACTTGTCAACTAACTTAAAAAAAATGATAGAACAGATAAATCATATTCTTATCCATTCAGATGACACAGTTAAACATTACTTCGAAGAAAATTATTTGAAATTAAATCATGGATCATTTCAAAATCTAAATGAATTAATTTCCGATCTCGATTGGACAAAGAAGTTTTTGAATGATTTTAAAAGAGGAAAATTAAATTGAAGTTAATCTTTAGGTGTTCCAAAAATTCATTATAAATAATTGATAAAATATTTTGTGAACTAAATTTTTAGTAAGGGTGTCTCCCCGGCACCCCCACTAAATATTTTTAGTTTTTTCCAAAAAAAAACTTGAATTGAGATTTCCAAGTATCATGCCAATCATAAAATTTTGAAATTTGAGGTTTGTAAAATAAATTATAGGGAATTGATTCTTAATATTGGAAAGAAAATCCATATTTGATAAAAGAAATTGATGCGGAATTAAATATTATATACTAGCAAATAATAATTTTTAGGTTTTGGCAATCCATTTTTCTAAAGCAGATAAAAGATTTGTCATCGCATTAATTAAAGGTGTGTGCTGGGTTTTTTCAATATCATTTAATATTTCTTTATGAATTCTAACATATGCACTATTTAATTGCTGCACAATTAAAACTCCTTGCTTGGAAAGTGCTACGCGCATGTTGCGCCTATCGTTTGGTTCGATTTCTCTAACCATGTAATTCTTATCAACTAATCCATCAATAATTCTCGTTAGCCGGCTTGGACTAAGCTTCATTCTTTCAGCAATCTGTTTATTATTTAAGGTCTCTTCAGTTCCAAAAAGTCGAAGACATCTAAATTCAGCTTGTGTTAACTTATATTGTTCTGCCAGTCTCATTTCTTTTTCTTGACAATTTGCTAATAGTTTGAAAGTGAGATCAGCTAATTCTGTTGCTGTTGAATCTATCTTTGTCGTAGCCATTTTATTTACCAATTATTGATAATAGCAAATATCGTATTTATCAATTTAATTTCAAATAGAAAATAATTATTATAGAAGAAAAATGTGATCGTTGTTATTTTCGATTAAAACAGTTCCACGGGTTAAATCAATTAAATGCTGCCTCAGATTTTCAGCGTCGGCTGGTTTTACAAAACAAATAAATTCAACTTTACTTCCATAATTTGTTGATTCAATTTTTGAATCAATTATTGATAAATTTCTATGAACGAAACTCAGAAATTCAAAATCAACTTTGATTGTTAACTTTAAATAAGCTGATTTTTTGATTATTTGTGCCTCGCTTAAATTTTGAAATGCAGATTCATAATAAGTTTTACCCAAAAGCCCGATGCCTAATTTTGTACCTCCAAAATAACGAATCACGACAACTAAAGTATTTTTTAATTTAAAATGGTCAATAGCATTTAAAATTCTAATTCCCGCAGTACCATTAGGTT
>CAZRMA010000607.1:0-2435 GCA_964600655.1 uncultured Ignavibacteriaceae bacterium | reverse complement strand
TTCGATAATAACTTTTTCATCAGCAGCTTTTCCCATCAGGTAATCTATATTTTCGTGTGCAATTTCATACCCTGATTTCAAAATGAAGAATGAGATCAGGATTCCAGCGATGCCGTCAATATAAGGCAAGCCTATTTGCACACCTATGACGCCAACTAAAGATAGAGATGATGCGAGCACATCATTAAGGCTGTCGACTGCGCTGGCCTTCAATCCGGGACTTCGGAAAGTCTTTCCAATATTTGATTGATAGCGCGTCAAAATTAATTTTACCAGGATTGTGACAACAAGTATAGAATAAACAAGAGCGTTTATTTTGTGTGGCTCCGGGTTCAGAATCCGATTAATAGATGCTTGTATCAAATTTATTGCGACGATTGCCGTAAATAATGCGATCAAAAAAACGGCAATTGGTTGTGCGGCATTATGTCCAAATTGATGATCATCATCCGGTTTTTTAAGCGAAATCTTTACGCTTATCATTATGGCGGCGGAAGAAACGATATCCGTAAGCGAGTTTATTGCGTCCGAAATTACAGCAATGGAATTGGAAATTATACCTGCAAAAGCTTTTATCAGAAAGAGAAAAATATTTACTATTAGTGAAAGATTTGCCGCTCTTTTTAGAAGTTTAGCCATAAACAAAGATAAAAGTATTTAAACATAATTAAAAAAACATTTTTAGCAGTTTTGTCAAAATTAAGGCTATTGTTTCAGATTGATTTTCAAGTAAAAAAATATTTTGGATTATTCATAAATTGCTTATTTTGAGACATACATTATTCAACGGTAGTAGTGTTGACAGGTTACTTTAATTGTTATAATTCAAATGATTATGAACAATGAAATTTCTTGTGACTTAAAGCTTAATTTATTTTAGAGCTGAAATATTTTAAAACTCGTTGTGTCTTTTTTTGGAACAGCTTAATTAATAATTTTTACATCTGTTTCTATTTGTGTTAAAGTGAGATTTTAAAATTTGCCTGAATTAAATCATTTAATATCCGATCAACTAAAATTTATTGCTTTGTCGAAAGGAGAAGAAAAATTTGACCTGATACTTGAAGCATCCGAAGATCTTATTTTCATTCTGGATAGCAAAGGATGTTTTAAGGTAGTTAATAATAATGGAGCCGCTCTGCTCGACTACAGTCCCAAAGATTTGATTGGAAGACATTTCTGGGAATTTGTTGATCCGAGAAGTGACAAAGTTATTGCTAAATCTTTTCAGGAAGTTTTAAAATCAGGTGAATTAACGTCATTTGAAGTTACTCTTACCTCAAAATTCGGGAAAGAAGTAATATTTCAGATAACTGCAAAAACAATTTATGATAAAATTAATGGTCGTGAGTTGTTAGCAATTGCCAAAGATATAACGAAGTTTCGCTATGAAACTGAGCGAGCAAATGATCTTTCAATAAAACTAAAAGAAGCAAAGAGATTGATATCGATTGAAAGAAACAGAGCCAACAGGAGAAACACAATCCTTAACGAGTTGTCGCGTATGAAAAATGAATTTGCTTCGAATGTTTCCCACGAGTTCAGAACACCGCTGGCATCTATAATAGGCTATTCAGAAGCGATACTTTCAGATCCCCATATGTCAAAGGAAATACAAGCAGAGTTTAACAGCATAATTTTAAGAGAAAGCAAAAGATTAGCGAGCCTTGTAAACAGTGTGCTCGACCTTTCAAAAATTGAAAAGGGAGGAACTAAACTCGAACGAACTGAATTTGATATTATCAATGTTCTTAATACTGTAATTGGGAATAATAAACCGGTAATAAAAGAGAAAGGGCTCGTGCTGACCTGTGATATACCAGTTAATGAAATTATTATAAATGGAGATGAAGAAAAACTCGGATTGGTTTTTGAAGGTTTAATAAATAACGCTATAAAGTTTACTGACTCCGGAGGAAGAATCATTGTAAGCGCTCAAAGTCTATACAAGGAGTTTGAGATAATCATTAGCGATACGGGAACAGGAATTCCGGAAAACGATCTTCCTAATATATTTGATAAATTCTATAGAGTAAGAAGGCCCGGGAAAGAGATACCGGGTACCGGGCTGGGCTTGGTATTTGTTAAACAAATTGTAGATTTGCACAAAGGATTAATTACGGTTTATAGTGAAATTAATATGGGAACGTCTTTTGTGATAAAATTACCTAAGGGAATTAAATTTTAAAAAATAAATAAAGGCTCATAGTGGGAAAATTAGTTTTTATTGTAGATGATGAACAAGCTATTTCCAAGCTCATATCTTATTGGGTAAAAGATAAATGGAAATATGACGTGGAGGTTTTTTCCAATGGAGAAGACGCCCTCAAAAAATTAAACTTGCGGCCGGATATCATTCTACTTGATATTATGTTGCCCGGACTAGACGGAATAGAAACTCTTAAACGGGTTAAACAGTATGATGAAAATCTTCC
>CAZRMA010000606.1:0-2439 GCA_964600655.1 uncultured Ignavibacteriaceae bacterium | reverse complement strand
TATATGGACACCCCATAAAAGTCAAAATAATTTTTCGAACATATCTTGCTCCTGAATATAACCCAGAGTTTATTCCAGTGATGATGAATCGGTCTTTGACATATATCCGGCTTCCTGTTGGCACATTAATATACCTGAGCCCTGATGAGATTCAAGAAACCCTGCCGCCTCTGCACCCACAATGTCTTGATGACAAATGTCCCGACTCAGGCTCTGGCAGGGGATTAACCGTTTTATTTCATCACACCTTTTTCACCGTTGGGTTTGTTACGCTTTACTTGAAAACAATCTTATCGTTTTACGCTATTTTATAGGGCTGTTGAGTTACTAATACTGCCCAGGCAATACGTGCCAGCTTATTCGCTAATGCAACCACTACTTTGCAAGGGTGGGCACGTGTGCTGAGCGCTTTAAGCCATAGGCTAAGTTTGTCATTCTTGCTTTCACACCAGTTAAGCACCGTTCGTGCTCCGTGGATCAGTAGTCGCCTTAAAGTACGATCACCACGTTTTGTAATCCCTTTATGACGACTCTTTTCACCGCTGGCAACCTGTTTAGGTGTTAGTCCCATCCATGCTGCCATTTGCCTGCCATTCTTAAAATAATTAACGTCACCAACAGAGGCTAGAAGACTGGCCGCTATCATCGGCCCGATGCCGGGTACAGTTTGCAATCGCTGATAATCCTTATTATCTTTTAACAACGCGGTAAGTTCAGTTTCCAGTTCTGCAATTTGTTGATCTTGATTGACCAACTCTCGATAAAGGCGATGAATGAATCGTCTTGCAACGATTGTTAATGGTTGATCAATATCTTCTAAAATAATGGGTACTTGATTACGTAAGTGATTCAATCCCACCGGAACAACAATGCCGTATTCAGCCATTAACCCTCGGAGCTGATTACTGGTTGCTGTACGATGTTTCATTTGACGCTCACGTATCCGTTGAAGTGACTGAATATCTTGTTGTTCTAATGTTTTCACTGGAACAAATGTGGATTTTGGTCGTTTAGACGCTTCAGCGATGGCAATTGCATCGTTGTGATCGTTTTTATTTCCAATGACAAAGGGTTTTACCTGGTAAGGTGGTATCAATTTCACTTTGTGGCCAATTGATTGAATGGCTCTTCCCCAGGGATGGGAGGTATAGCAAGCCTCCATAACCACGGTCGTTGGTTCAAACTGGCGCATAACGTCTAGCAATTTCTTGCGCGTCACCTTTTTGTTAAAGACTATTTCATTGTTTGAATCCATAGCACATACCTGAAAAATATTTTTTGCCAAATCGATACTAATTACGTTATGTTTCATTGTGGACACCCCGTTTGCTTGTTTAGATTAAATACCTTACAAGTTTGGCACATTACGATGCCGGATGCGGGGTGTCCATCTCAGCACCCATATACTTGACATAGAATCTACCAAGGCAGGTTCAAGGTAGAAGTGCACCAGTTATTTCATTATAAACCTCAAGTGGAGTTTTGTAACCTAAACATTTTCTAGGACGAGTATTCAAAAGTAATTCTATTTCAGCAAGCGTGCTATTCGACACCGTTTTTATGTCTGTTCCTTTTGGAATAAAACGTCGTATCAAGCCATTCACTTGTTCGACGGCTCCCTTTTCCCAACTATGATAGGGCTGGCAAAAATACGATTTGCAATTGAGATTTTCATTTATTTTTAAATGAGCGGAATTTTCAGATCCATTATCGTATGTAATCGATTTAACAAATTCACTTGGGTGTAAAGATAATTTACTAAGAATTGCATCCATCGTGTCAGACGCTTTTTTTGATTTCAATTTTGTAATATGAACAAGGCGAGACTTTCTTTCTACAAGAACGTTTAATCCAGATTGATGAGACTTTGACTCGATTGAGTCGCTCTCCCAATGGCCAATAGATTGTCGATTATTGACCTCTTCTGGTCGTTCTAAAATACTAGTTTTTTGGCAGATATGTTTGTTTTTATTTCGTTTTGGGAACTTGATTTTACGTTTTTTGTGTTTTCTAGGAAGAAAAGAAATTAGATTAGGGGAATGTTTATAAACAAATTGATAGATTGCTTCATGGCAAACAGTTTCGAGATTATCTTCGTTCTTTAGCCTGCCAGAAATAATTTCCGGTGACCAACCCAGCTTTATTTTTTCCACAACATAATTACTTGTGGCGTGACATTTAAGAGGTTCTCGCTTTACTCGATTTTTCATTCGCTGTTTATATAGACGATGAGCTGGGTTAGGATAATAGGTAGGTATATAGCTGGTAGATTTGTATCTTCTTAACTCTCTGCTAATTGTTGAATGCGATCTATCAAGTAATCTTGCGATTTCCCTAATTGTTTTCTTGTTATAGTGATACCAGGTAAAGATTCGAAATAGCGGGTCGGACCAGGGCAACCACTTGATTAACCAAGAAGTTCGTCCATAATTATGGTCT
>CAZRMA010000605.1:0-2448 GCA_964600655.1 uncultured Ignavibacteriaceae bacterium | reverse complement strand
TGCGTGATTGCCAGGTTATTATTTTCTTCAATCCAGGTTTCACCTTTATCAGTTGACTTATAAAATCCTCCATCATTTCCATTGTATAAAATATTCGAATTTGATGGAGCAAAAACCAAAGCATGCTGATCCGCATGAACATATTGATAACCATTTTGCGAATACCAATTTGTTATTTGTTTCCAACTTGAGCCGCCATTAGTTGTTTTCCATATATCTAATCCGCCTATAATAACATTATTAGAATTGTTCGGATCTACAGCCATTATATTATCATACCATGCTTGTGAACCGGCATAGGTATTTGCTCCAGAAAAAGCCGGCCCGGCAACTGCAATTGAATCCCAGTTATTGCCTCCATTAGTTGTCTTAGCCATAAAACCAACACCGTTTGTCTTTAGATCAAGAAAAGAAGCATATACAACTTGCGGACTTGATGGAGATGTTGCCATTTCAATTCTGCCCTGTCCGCTTCTGGTAAGAATAGAACTCGAGCTAAAAGTATTTCCGCCGTCATTACTTCTGTAAATACTCGCGGTGTTAAACAATCCAAAACTTGCATAAATTGTTGTTGGAGTTGAAGCCGCTATTTCAACATCTGTACAATTATTATAATTTGAATTGTTTGTTAATATTCCTGTGAAAGAATCTCCTCCATTATTAGAATAAAATAACCCGGTTTTAGTACCTGCCCATAAAATATTTGTAGTAGCATCAAAAACTAATTTATTTACAAAATAAAAATTTGAATTAATAGTAGATGATAATTGGATCCAGTTTGCACCTGCATCTGTTGATTTGAAAATTCCTTCCCCTCTAATTGCATCTATATTATAAAAACCTTCACCGGTTCCAGCATAAATCGTATTTGGATTATTTGGATCAATTACTAACGAGCATACTGCAAGGTTTTCCATTTTGTCTTTCAAAGCCGTCCAGTTTCCTCCGCCATTAGTTGATTTCCATACTCCACCGCTTACTGAGCCTAAATAAACTATATCCGGGTTATTAGGATCTACAGCTATTGCTCTTATTCTTCCGCCAATATTGTTCGGGCCTACAGGAACCCAGTTTAACGCTGCTTCGGATTTGCTTAGACTTTTTTGAAGCTTATTTGATTCAATTTCTTTTAATGCATCCTGGCGCCATTTGACCGGTATTCTTCCAAGTGGATATTCACGCTGTTCAATGTACCATTTCATTGCTTCATCAGGCGAACCGTAAGTTGGTTTTTCGTTGCTTTCTTCTTTAATCTTCCATTCCAAAAATGTTTTCATAGTGATTTCATTTTTAGAATAATTTAAAAAACTTTTAACTCCAATAGTTAATAAGGCAGAAATTAATAAAAGCGATATATGTTTTTTCATAAATACTCTAGCCCACTAAATTTTATTTTTCTTTATTTTCATATTGATTGAAGAATTTATTTTAAATATTAAAATTACTTTAAAACCTTTTGAATATACCAGCTATAATTTTTTCCCATAAATATAATTGCCTTAAATTCATCTCCCGGTTTTAATTTGGAGAGATTAAGTAAACCGGAATTTATTTCTGGATGCGATTTAAAATCAATTTCATTTTTATCATTCAAAACGTAGTCAGGACTTAATTTGTATACTGTGCCCTTCACTGCAATGCTTGCGTAAGCCGGATTTTCTTCAACATTTAAAATCTTTGCTGCTATTGAATAATTATTTTCATCTTCTAAATTAATTTCCTGAATCTTAGCATCCACAATTGATTGATTTTGCTGGATAGTTGTTGGCGGGCTCTGAACTTTTTTATTCATAGATAAGTCACTACTTTCACTTCCATTCTTGCTGACATTTGTGCAGCAGCTTGATAGTATAAGAAATAATAAAGAAGCGGCGAACTTTATACGGTTCATAATTTTTTTATTAATTTTATGATTGATATTCAGAAATAATTGATTTTATAACCAATAATTTAAACTAAATTTGTGCCAAAAGTTTTATTAAAATTTATTTTTTGTAATCGAATTATCAAAGTATTTTTTAATCATTTTTCACATTTAATTTTTTAGAAGTTTGAGAAAAGCAAAATTATCACCAGACATCATTGAAAAACTTGCAGAAATTTCTGCCGGTTACCTGCCGGAAATTGTTTTCGACAAATTTCTTGAATTGATTTCTACAGAGATTAAAAACAAATTTTTTACTCACAGTTCCGAAGCTAACCTGCTGAGAATTATTTTATCAATGTATGATAAAGCATCTTTCATCGGGGATTGTGTTAAGTATCCGCATTATGTAGAAGTGTTGATTTCAATTGCTGTAAACAGTAATTATTTAACGGATATTCTTGTAAGAAACCCGGAATATTTTTACTGGATTGTAAATCCATCTAATCTAAATAAAAATTTGAATGAAGATGAATTGAAAAAAGATTTAAGTCAAAATATTAATTCATACAAATCATTGAATG
>CAZRMA010000604.1:0-2451 GCA_964600655.1 uncultured Ignavibacteriaceae bacterium | reverse complement strand
AGTGAAATTGTTGCAATAGATCCTAAAAGTGATGATGGACTAACAAAGTCGTTCAGTTGGAAAAATAATGTTTTGAATATCGAAATCAATAGTTCACGGGTAACTTATATATACACTGGAAATATTGAATGCACATTTTCTGCCGACGGCCTTAAAATTGAGAAGCTCTTGATAAATTATACATTTGAAAATACAAGCACTTCCTCGTCAGTTGATAATTTAGAATTCCATTATCAGGCAAAAAATATTCCTTATTTTATTTACTGGGATGGACGAATTAGCTATCAAATGGGTTATTCCGGATTACAAAATGCAACTGTTAGTACTTCGGGAAATATTTTTATTCGTGATTTAAAGACTAATGAGATTGTATCGCGCCCATTCTCAGGAATTAGAACAGATCTATCTACCTCTGGAATTCAAATTGAATTTCCTCCTAAATAAAAATAGGAAGTTCAATTCAAATAGAGGAAAAGAAATATTATAATGCCGACGGCGGAGATTTGAGAATTCAAATAGAGTAAAATTATTAAATATTTTAATTTTACTTTTCAATTATTCTCAGTATAGAAGGAAGCACAATTAATAATAACGGTAAAGCAATTATAAATCCTCCAATAATTGCTATTGCCAAAGGCTGATGCATTTGCGCGCCTGTACCAATTCCGAAAGCAAGCGGCAGCAATGCAATGATTGCACCGAATGCAGTCATAAGTGTAGGGCGCAGCCTTTTTGAAACCGCATGAACTATAGCATCTACATGTGTGTTATCCTTTTTGGCCTCTTTATGCTGCAGAAAAATAAATATTGAATTCTCTCCTATAATTCCTACTATCATAATTATTCCTATGTAGCTTCCGACATTTAGAGGAGTTCCGGTTACAAAGAGTGCCAGGAAACTACCGGTTATTCCGAGTATAGATATAAAAATAATAGCCAGTGATATTTTAATACTCTTGAATAAAAATAGTATTACAGTAAAGACTAATAATATGGCAAGGAACAGAATTAACATTAATTCACTAAAGGCTTTTTGTTGTTCTTTA
The DNA here is from genome assembly GCA_964600655.1 of uncultured Ignavibacteriaceae bacterium. Lineage (GTDB taxonomy): Bacteria > Bacteroidota > Ignavibacteria > Ignavibacteriales > Ignavibacteriaceae > CAVSWT01. Next base: position 1,405 of record CAZRMA010000604.1, on the reverse strand, counting down.
TAGGCTCCTCCGTAAACAATTTCATAACCAGTTGGTAATTGTATTTGCCGGCTGATTTTATTCTGAATCTCAGCCAGTGTACTGCCGAGATCGCGGTTATTTAGTCTACCAACAACATCAAACATCTGCTTCAGATTTTCTCTATCAACTTCGGCTACACCTTTGGAAAACTGTATATTGGCAAATTCGTTTATTGGTTTAATAGAGCCGTCATTGAGAAATATAAAACTATGTTTTAAATCATTCATAGAATTATATTTTTTCCCGTCAAACATCCTAATATTAATCAGCTGATTTTTTCCCAGAATGTTGCCTACCACTGTGCCATTTATTTTTGAATTTAACTGGAATTGGAGATCATTCGGTGTAAGGCCGTATTTAGCTAATTCAGTATTTTTAGGATTAAATACTATCTGTGGTCCGGCAATAGTTATTCCATTGAATACATCAGCAGTTCCATTCACACTATTAATGATATCTGCAACTTTATTTGCTATTTCTTCAATCTTGCTTTGATCATCTCCAAAGACAAGTATTGATATTGGCTGCTTGGTAGACATAAGGTCTCCGAGCATGTCTTCAATTATTTGTCCGAAATCAACTCTTAATGCCGGTAATTTAGATTCAACCTGTTTACGGATATCATCTGCAACTTCATCAGTGGATTTATTCCTTTTCTTATTAAGCTGAATTGTATAATCACCGGTATTTGGTTCCGTAATAAAAAAACCATTTTGTGTGCCGATCCCTCGTGCATAAGATTTTACTTCAGGTGTATTTTTTAAAATATCATCAACAACATCCAGCATTTTGTCAGTGTTTTCTAAAGAAGTTCCGGGTGGGCTGGAAAAATCCAATACCATAGATCCTTCATCCATTTGTGGAAGAAATCCTGAAGGTAATTTTGGAATTATATAATATGCAGATGCAATTAAAATGATTACGAAAACAACTGAGATGATCGGTTTATGAATGAAAAAATAAACCCACTCCTGCTTTTTAGCAATTTTGTGCTTTACTGAAGATGACTCTTTACCGGAAAGCAGTAAATAAATTACAGGCAATCCAATCCACGTTACAAAAAATGAGCATACTAATGTTATTATCATTGTATTGGTTAATACATTAAAATAAGCCCCGGCAACTCCGCTCATTAAAAAGAAAGGAAGAAAAATTACTATGGTGCTTAATGACGAACCGACCATTGCCGGAAGTAAATACTTTATAGCTTTTATTACTAAAGTATTACTTGTCTCTTCCGGGTTTTCTTCATGAGTCCGGTGAATCTGTTCAACAACAACTATTGCATCATCTATTATTAATCCAATTGAAGCTGCTATCGCTCCTATCGTCATAATATTTATAGTATAGCCAATTACAAACAATACTATTATAGTAAGGCCAA
>CAZRMA010000603.1:0-2454 GCA_964600655.1 uncultured Ignavibacteriaceae bacterium | reverse complement strand
TTAATTGAATAGAAGTAGATACCACTTGAAAGATTGCTTGCGTTAAAATTAATTATATATGTTCCAATAGATTTTTTTTCATTAACTAATGTTGATATTTCCCTTCCCAGTAAATCATAAATTTTCAATGTAACAAAACTCTCGTTATTAATTACATATTTTATTTCTGTTATAGGATTAAAAGGATTAGGAAAATTTTGGAACAGTTCAAAACTTGATGAATGTATAGTGGGCGTTTCTGCACTTGTAATTAATGAATTCTTAAGTACAATAACACCAAAATAATCAATACCTAATAAAATATTGCCATTTGAAACAGCCAACGGACCAAGTAAAGGTGCTCTAAATCCAATATTATTATCTGTAAATTCAATCGTTCCACTATCAGGGTTCGATATATTTAATACATTAAAACTTGAATTAGTGGATACATAGGCAAAATCCTTGTCAACTTTAATTTCTGCATTTATTATACCATCTGGTAAGTGCAATTTATATTTAAACTTAGGTTTGAAAGGATCAGTTATGTCATATATGGAAAATGGTCCGGCATCTGCTAACAGCAGCTTATTGTCACTTATACACATTCCGCGCAGCGGGCTAATACTGATAAAAATGCTATCAATAATATTTTTAGAATTACTTATATCAATAATCAGAATACCAGCATCCGCTTCTGCTATATATACGTATTTACCATATTGAGCAATATCAATAGTAGCTTCTCTTGTTGCTAAATAGCTATCAATTTGAGGATGAGATGGGTCTCTTACATTAACAATGTAAAATTTGTTTGAATTCCGCCCAACATATAAAATTGAATCCGATAACATCAAACGACCATAAGCAAAAACACCATTGTCATCATTCAATGTGTCATCGAAAGCTATTTTACTTAAAAATCTGGGCGCTTCATGATTTGAAATATCAAGCACTATCAAATCTGAATCGCATAGAAGATAAGCCTCGTTTTGTCCGATCGCTACATCCCTTACCGATTCTTTAGGACTGTATTCGCTAACCAGTTTTGGCGAAGTTGCGTTAGTGAAGTCTACTATTTTCATTCCTGCATATAATTCGGAAATATATGCATATCCCAATGAGTCAACAGCAATATTAACAGGCGGTAAACCGGTTGGGTAAAATGATTGTGAATTTAATTGATTTGCATTGCTTATATCTACTATCCATAATCCTGTTCCAGTCGAAAGATATGCATATTGCGAACCTAATGATTCCCCAAGTGGGCCGCCTATTCCTAAATCATTTTCGAACCCATAAGGATTCTTTATATTAGTTAGAATATGAATATTATTTGAATCCGTTAAGTCTATTGAGGTTAGGCCACCATCGCCTAATGTTACAAATGCTGTATTATTTATTACAGATATTACATAAATGAAATATTCTAGATTGACTTCTTTAATATATATAGGATTTAAGGGATTACTGATGTCATAAATTCGAAGCAATTTCCCTGTTCCATAAAATAAATACTTTTCATTAATTGCAAGCGGTGAACCTGCTAAACCTGCAGCTATCTGAGTAATATAAAAAGGTGCTGATAAGTTTGATATATTAAAAACATCTATTGCAGCACCATCTGAAGTTGTAGCATATAATAATGTATCTTGAATTACAATATTTTGTACTCTTTCTCCACTAGCAAGCATTTGTCCTATCACTATTGGATCTGTTGGATTAGAAATATCAATAATGAAAATAAATCCATAAAAATCTCCAACATAAGCAAAGTTCCCCTTTACTGTAACGGCAGTTGGCGGATATCCTTCAGGAAGTAAAAAAGTTTTTATTAATTCCGGATTTGTCGGATTTGAAATATCAATTATGCGAAATGGTGAAATAGTATATGCGTAGCTGCCGGCCACTTGCAATCTTGAAACCAAACTACCGGTTAATAATTCCCCAACTGCAACTGGGTTTGCCGGATTGCTTATATCAACTACTTGCAGCATTGATCCATTTGCAATATAATCATAGTTTCCTTGAACAACATTTGCATTGCAAGGGCCATAATTCCACTGACCGAAAACGGAAATGATGCTATCATTTATTAGAGAAGAGTTTGTCTTTTGATTTAAAGCTAAAAAGTCATTATCTGATAAAAGATTTTCTTGAATATTTATATTTTGTGCAGATAGTGTGGTAGTAATAACAATTACATTTAAAATTATTTGGATCATGCTTGAAATAATTTTTTTCATAAAAGATCTCCCCGAATGAAAAAAAATGTTGAGAGGCATCCCCTAAGTAGAAAATATTTAAAGGAACGCTAAATGATTTGATATTTATCATTTTTAAGTTTCTTTTTTTTCTTAAACCTTGCTCAATTGTAAGCAAAAATAATTTTAGAATCAATTTATTTTTTGATATTAAAAAATTAAAAGCTAAAAATATAGAGGCATGCAGGACACATATTTAAATAAATTGAAT
>CAZRMA010000602.1:0-2454 GCA_964600655.1 uncultured Ignavibacteriaceae bacterium | reverse complement strand
ATGAAGGATCTGCTGTTAAGAAAAAAGAAGATGTGCATAGAATGGCAGAGGCAAATAAAGCTTTTGCTCACTTTAAATGGTAAGGATAATTAGAGGAAGATAAGGATAAATAGAACTAGATGGCTGTAAAAACAAACATAGAGAAAGTAAGAAATATTGGTATTATGGCGCATATCGATGCGGGCAAAACTACTACCACTGAAAGAATTTTATACTATACAGGTAAATTGCATAGACTAGGTGAAGTACATGATGGCGCAGCAACAATGGACTGGATGGAACAGGAAAAAGAACGCGGAATTACTATCACAAGTGCTGCCACCACATGTTTTTGGGATGATCATCAAATAAATATTATAGATACTCCTGGTCACGTTGATTTTACTGCTGAAGTTGAAAGATCATTAAGAGTTTTAGATGGTGCAGTTGCATTATTTTGTGCTGTTGGTGGTGTTGAACCCCAGTCTGAAACTGTTTGGAGACAAGCTGACAAATATAAAGTGCCCAGAATCGCTTTTATAAATAAAATGGATCGAACCGGTGCAGATTTTTATAGTGCCGTTAATATGATGAGGGAAAGATTAGCTGCTAATGCTATTCCATTAACCTTACCAATTGGTGAGGGAGATATATTTTCTGGCGTTATTGATTTAATTTCATTTAAAGCAAGAATGTATCACGATGAAAATTTTGGAGCAACTTTCGATGAAATAGAAATTCCACATGATTTAATTGAAACTGCTAACAAGTACCGTACAGAGATGCTGGAAGCTGTGTCTGATGTGGATGATACTCTTCTTGAAAAATATCTTGAGGGAAAAGAAATTTCTGAAGAAGAAATTAAAACTGTTCTTAGAAAAGCAACTATTGAGCTTAAAATAATTCCGGTTCTTTGCGGGTCAGCATTTAAGAATAAGGGTGTTCAAAAATTATTAGATTCTGTTGTCGATTTTTTACCTTCGCCAATTGATTTCAAAACTATTGAGGCCCATCATATAGGTATTAATGATAGCATAAAAAGAAAAATTGATAAAGATGAAAAGTTTGCTGCTTTAGCATTTAAAATTGCTAATGATCCATATGTAGGAAAGCTAACATTTTTCAGGGTTTATTCAGGAACACTGAATGCCGGATCTTATGTATACAATGCAGTAAGTGAAAAGAAAGAAAGAATTAGTCGTTTACTTCAGATGCATGCAAATCATAGAGAAGAAATTGATGAAGTAAGAGCAGGTGATATTGCTGCTGCCGTTGGTCTTAAACATACAAAGACAGGCGATACATTATGCACTGAAGATGATCCGGTACTTTTAGAAAAAATTATATTCCCTGAGCCTGTTATTCAAATTGCGATTGAGCCAAAAACTAAAGCTGATCAAGATAAATTGTCTGAGTCTTTAGTGAAATTGTCTGATGAAGATCCTACTTTTAGAGTAAAAGTTGATGAGGAAACAGGACAGACATTAATTAGTGGTATGGGTGAACTTCATCTTGAAATTTTAGTGGATAGAATGAAACGTGAATTTAAAGTTGAAGCTAATGTTGGAAAGCCGCAAGTTGCTTATCGCGAATCAATTACTCAAACTGTTAATGCAGAGGGTAAGTTCATTAAGCAATCAGGTGGACGTGGTAAATTTGGTCATGTATGGATTGAATTAGGTCCTAATGAACCAGGTAAGGGTTTTGAATTTATTAATGGTATTGTAGGTGGAGTTGTTCCTAAGGAGTATATTCCTGCAGTTTCTGCTGGTATTCAGGAAGCAATGAGAAATGGTGTTGTCGCAGGTTTCCCTGTTGTTGATATTAAAGCTAAAATTTATGATGGTTCTTATCACGATGTAGATTCAGATGAAATTTCGTTTAAAGTTGCCGGTTCTATGGCATTTAAAGAAGGTGCTAAAAAAGCTAAACCTGTGTTGCTAGAGCCAATAATGGATGTTGAAGTTGTGACTCCAGAAGAATATTTAGGCGATGTTATGGGTGATCTTAATTCACGCAGAGGGAAAATTGAAGGTTTTTCTGCAAGGAAAGATGCACAAGTAATTAAGTCTACTGTGCCACTATCAGAAATGTTTGGATATTCTACTATATTAAGATCAATGACACAAGGAAGAGCAATTTATACGATGCAATTTTCCCATTATTCTGAAGTCCCAAAATCAATTGCCGATGAAATTTCAGAAAAATCATTAGGTAAAAAAGCAACTGCATAAAATTAAATTGAATTAAAAACCAAGAAAAATATTAGAAGGAGATTTAGATGGCAAAAGAAAAATTTGATAGAAGTAAACCTCACGTTAACGTAGGTACAATTGGTCACGTAGATCATGGTAAAACTACTTTAACAGCTGCCATCACTATGGCTCTTGCTAAAAAGGGCTTATCGGAAGTTAGAACTTTTGATAGTATCGATAATGCTCCTGAAGAAAGAGAAAGAGGTATTACTATTGCAAC
>CAZRMA010000601.1:0-2460 GCA_964600655.1 uncultured Ignavibacteriaceae bacterium | reverse complement strand
CAGTAAGTTTACAGCGGTTGACCCAATTTCGAACTACTCCGAGATTTATATAATCAGAAACGATGTTAACTGTTTCCTGGGCAACAGCATTTTGTGACTGCTCTGTTGAAGCCCCGATATGATGAGTTACATAAACATTTGGAGTGTTAGATAATTCGTTTTTAAAATCTCCTTCTTTACCTTCTGGTTCACCACCGAATACATCAAGACCTAAAAATAATTTCCCTTCCTTCGCTGCTGTAATTAATGCTTCTTCATCAACAACTCCTGCTCGAGAAGTATTAATAAAGTAAGTGCCATTTTTTAATTTTGAAATTAATTCTTTTGTTATGATTTTTTTTGTCTCTGCATTTTGTGCAAGATGAACCGAAACAATATCAGCTTTGCTAAATAATTCTTCTAAAGTAGCGGCTCTTTCAATTCCCAGGCTTTCGGCTTTTTCATTTGTTAACGAACGTGACCAGGCAATAACATTCAAACCAAAGGCTTGTGCACGGTAAATTAGTTCAGTCCCAATTTGTCCAACTCCAACTACACCAATTGTTTTGCCAAATAAGCCATCGGATTTTGAGTATACGGCCTTATTCCATTTCCCGTTTTTAAAATCAATTACGTTATCTGGAATTTTTCTATCAATAGCGCAAACCAAACCCATTGCAAGTTCTGCAACTGCAATGCTGTTTTTGCCGGGACAATTTGCGACAAAAATTCCTTTATCATTTGCGGCTTTAAGATCAATATTATTGACGCCGGCTCCGGCGCGAATTATCAGACTAAGCTTATTGGAATTTTTAATACAGGCTTGATTTACAACAGTGGAACGAACAATTAATATATCTGCATCTTTAGCGGCTTCGGGAAGGTCATTCTCACCAAGCTTCGGCAAATTTGTTACTTCTAAATTAAGCTTCTTAAATTCTTCAATGTACTGTTCAGGAAATTTATCTGCGACTAATACTTTCATAATAACCCCTATCTATATTTTTATTGATTGAAATATAACTTTTTTATTTTATAAACAAGTTGTTTTACAACATTAACTTTTGTTTAATGCAGCAGCAACAATCATTTCTTCATCATCGGAATTTTTATATTAAACAATTCTGCGTTTTCTATTGCTCTTTCATAACCGGCATCGGCATGACGCATAATTCCGGTTCCAGGATCATAAGTTAAAACTCTTTCGAGTCTTATTTCTGCTTCTTTGGTTCCGTCTGCAACTATTACCATTCCGGCATGAATGGATTTCCCGATTCCAACTCCGCCGCCATGATGAACAGAAACCCAGCTTGCACCGCCGATTGCATTAAGTAAAACATTCAAGATTGGCCAGTCGGCAATTGCATCACTGCCGTCTATCATTCCTTCAGTCTCCCGGTTTGGGGACGCAACAGAACCGCAATCAAGATGATCTCTCCCAATAACTATTGGTGCAGAAACTTTTCCTTCAGCAACTAAGTTGTTAAATATTTTTCCCATCTTTGCTCTTTCGCCGTAACCCAGCCAGCATATACGTGCCGGCAATCCCTGGAAGTGAACTTTCTTTTGCGCTAAATCAATCCAATTGCAAAGCGCTTTGTTCTCCGGAAAAGTTTCTTTAATTGCTTTATCGGTTTCATAGATATCATTTGGATCACCGGATAGAACTGCCCATCTAAACGGACCTTTACCATCGCAGAAAAGGGGCCTTATAAATTCAGGGACAAAACCAGGAATATCAAAAGCATTTTCAACTCCATTTTCTTTCGCTTCTCCTCGGATATTATTTCCGTAGTCAAAAGTGATTGCTCCTCTTTTTTGAAGTTCCAACATTGCTTGAACATGTTTTACAATTGTTGCTTTTGATTTTTTGATATAGTCTGGAGGAGAATCTTTTCTTAGTTGAAAAGCTTCTTCCAGACTCATTCCCATAGGAACGTATCCGTTTAAAGTATCGTGAGCAGAAGTTTGATCGGTAAGTATATCCGGAATGATATTTTTTTCTATTATCTTTGGCAAAATATCTCCTGCATTTCCAACTAATCCTACAGAAAGAGCCTCGCCTTTTTCTTTTGCCTTTAATACAATATTTAAAGCTTCGTCAAGATCATAAGAAATTTTATCAATGTATCCGGTTTTTAATCTTTTTTGAATTCTTTCTTCGTCGACATCAATTCCAAGAAATGCAGCCCCATTCATCGTTGCAGCAAGCGGTTGAGCTCCGCCCATTCCGCCGAGTCCTGCAGTTAATAAAAATTTTCCTTTAAGTGTTCCATTTGTTTTGCCTGCATCATTCGAAAAATATTTCCTCGCACATTCGGCAAAAGTTTCATAAGTGCCTTGAAGAATTCCTTGCGTTCCAATGTAAATCCAGCTTCCGGCTGTCATTTGGCCATACATTGTTAAACCGAGATTTTCAAGCCTTCTGAATTCATCCCAAGTTGCCCAATCAGGCACAAGCATTGCATTTGAAATAATTAC
>CAZRMA010000600.1:0-2479 GCA_964600655.1 uncultured Ignavibacteriaceae bacterium | reverse complement strand
CTTACTAAATTCATTTGTTTGAAGTTGATAAAAATAAACTCCACTTGATAAACTGTTGGCATCAAATTCAACTTTATAACTACCGCGCGGTTTTTCCTCATCAACAAGAATCTCTACTTGCCTTCCAAGCATATCGTAAACTGAAAGTTTTACTAATGAACTTTTGGGCAAATAATACTCGATTGTTGTAATAGGATTAAAAGGGTTTGGAAAGTTTTGCATTAGTGTATAATTATTTTCTAAAAATTTTCCACTTTTATCAATATTCGATAATGTATTTTTCCACCCCTTCGCCATCCTGGTTCCTAAAGTCTTTACTCCTTCAGCAAGGAGATGAATATTGTCGGTGTCAAGCGGCAAATCATCTATATCTATCCATTCTACTAACGAATCAGAATTTGCAACATTAATTTGAGCCGTTCTTACTATTTGTTTATAGTCATAAGGTGATGGTAAGTTTATTCCTATTCTTCCAAGAACAAATTTTAAATTATGACTATTCAGGTCCACTCTTAAATTTTGAATTAGATTTAATAGATTGGTTTCATATTCATTGGCATAACTTCTGTTTGAAGCATCTGACTCACCTTGCATCCAGAAAAAACCAATAAATTTATAATTAGCTCCAATATTGTTTAGAATATTGGTAGCAATATTAATTTGATCCATCATTAATTCATACAACTGATTTCCCGAACCGATCCCCTTTTTCCAATCAACAGCTAAATTACTCCCGCCGTAGGCACATTTTATTACCGCAAGATTTGGATGCGATGAATATAGTTCTCGTGCCAAAGTAATTTCCGGGCCGAAAAAATTCTTATAATATTTTACATAAGGATTTTGAGTTTGATACGATAATGTTGTCCATTGATTGTCTGATGTTGAATTAAATGGAAGTGTATCTGCTTTACTTGGCGGCAGTCCAGTATGATAGTAAAATTTTATAGCACTATCGATTATGTTTGCATCAAGCAATGAGGCATCGGAATGCCAATTTAATGCATTCGATTGTCCGGCAATAACAATAACTTCAAGAAGTGAATCCTGTGCATCTATGTTTGCTGTAAATAGTGAAATCGGTATAAATATTATCAATAAAATATATTTACGAAACATGATAAATAATTTAAGATTATATTCTCTTTTACAAATTGCTAATATATTACTAACGGCTTAAGGCAAAGGTGCAGCCTAGAGCAATAATGGCACTTAAAAAACAACTGCCAAAGATTTAGCCCTATGTGTTTATCTTTCTCAGTACGCACCGAAGGCAAGTTGATTAATTTGAACGAACAGTTAGAATATATTCTTTAACTAAAATACAATTTCAAAAATTACAAATCTGCCGAACCAAAAAGGCGGTCGGCGTTGAGCCGATTGTTATATGCTTTATACAAAATAATTAGATTCTTCCCTCAATCGTCTCTATAAATTAATAAGTGTGAATGTCTACACACACTTTGTTATACTGTCCCCACATGGCCTCTTCATTCTTTTTCCTTCTGCGCGAGTTGCTGCTGCATACTGAATATATCTGGCAAGAGCCACTGCTCAGCAATTTTGCCATCTGCAATTCGAAAGATCGACATTTCATTGATCTGAATTTGTTTTCCGGTGGGTGGATTACCTAGAAAACTGCCTTCATTAGTTCCTCTGGATACAAAATGAATTACCACAAGGTCTCTATCTGCTACAATATGTTTAATATCTTCTTTCCAATCCGGAAAAGCTTCACGGTGTTCTTTTTCGTGAATTTGCAAACTGTCGATTCCTCTTAATTCGGAACCATCAGGGAGGAAATGGAGAACGAAGTCAGGCGAAAAAAACTCGTGCACTCTGTCAAGGTTACCTTTGTTCCACAATTCAGCGTTCATGTTGAGGACAAGTCGTTTATTACCCTCCAAAATACTCTCCCCAGTAGATGTGTTACAACTTGTAATTACAAACGAGGCTACAAAGAAAAATGTAAGGAGTAAAATCAGGAAACTGTGTGAAGTTACTTTTCTTATCATCATTTTCTCATCTTTAATATTAAATATGCGAAAATAAAACAATTATTCTACTTTAATATAGCAAAGATAACATTTGCGAATAATATTTATTCTTTCTCGATAAATTGCTAAATATTAAGGACTTAAAATATTGTGTCCTCACCAAAATAGTTTAAAGGTTTCGCAGCTAAGCCGCAGCCATATATATAAAGCTCAACTTGTTAGTAATTTTTATAATTATCAATCCTGTCCGCCTTAAACGGAATCTTTCATAGCACAACTACGTTGAACAAGAAACTAAACACGGAATGACAACCCTTAAAATTTATAAAATGCCGAGAGTGAAATCGCTGTCATCTCGAGCCACTCGTTATGTAACGACCTTTTTATATTTTCTTGATATTAACAGAGCAATAATAATTGTTAAGAATAATATATTCGTACTATCAAAAGAATGAATAATATTTCCTAATATTGGAATATCA
>CAZRMA010000599.1:0-2487 GCA_964600655.1 uncultured Ignavibacteriaceae bacterium | reverse complement strand
AACAATTATGACTGTATGCACACTTAGCAAATTTAGGAGCTGGTGTACGGAGTCCATTAGACGGATAAGGTAAATTTTTATTAGGTGGAAGAATCCTTCCGGCTAATAAACCGAAACAGCTAAAAGGGGATGCTGGTTTAATATATATAAACAAAGAAGTTATGGAGATTATACTTGAATTTTATTTGGATGTTAGGCGGAAAGACAAATCGTTCTAACGCGCTAAACGCACGGGAGTTTAATCCGCTCAATTAATAGTTATACCTAAAGCAGGGAAATATTATGGAAGAAAGATATAATGAATTGACAACATATCAATTAATTAAGAAATACAGAACAATAAAAGAAAAAGAATCTCCTGAGGCGAAGGAACTTGAAAATTTAATTCGTAATGATTTGAAATTATCAGCTAATGCCGACTTTAATTCTATTGAGGTTCATAATCAATTAAGTGAGATTGTTCGGAAATCTAGATTAAAAAATGAAAGGTTCATCAATATTATAGCGTGGATTTTTATTGCACTGACTGGTTTAAGTTTTTTAGGAAGTGGTTGTAGTTTGATTAGATCGGATTTTGATGCAAAGTTATCGAAATTTGTTGATTCTCAGCTATTCAAAAACATTAATCCATATATGCAATTTATGCTGCAACACCATTTATTAATTACAATAATTGGCTCTCTATTTTTTGTCTTGGCCTTTTTTGCTAGCGTGGGTATTTTATATCGTTCCAACTTAGCACGAAAGGTTGCAATAATATTTCTTATAATTAAAATTATTCAAAATTTTTTAGAGCCAATTCTGGTTAAATATGTTTACCCAACAGTATATGATTTTAAATACGATTTGCCTAAGTCAGTAGCTGATAGTATGTATAAATCTTCAGTAATAATGTCAGTGTTTTTAAGTGCTGTTTTTATCATTCTCTATAGCTGGTTAATTTATAAATTTAATAGTCCTGAAATTAAAGAAGAATTTGATTAACATTTAGGTATAACCGCTTAAAAAAGTAAAAAGTCAATAGGTCATAGAAATTTAATTAAGATTAATATCCTGACAATCAAGCGGTCGCCGTATTCGCATTTGGCATTTTTGAAATTTTGTGAGTTAGTCGTTCCCCCGCCGTTGGCGGGGCAGGCTGTTTCGGCTAACTTGTGCAAGGTAGTTCTACTAAATAACATTGTTGCAAACTGCGCTTGCGATAAAAGTTAAGCATCCCCCCACGGCGGGACATAACAATTGGCAGTTGTGTTCTACTTGTCTCCCCTGTTCTGGGCGGACGCGTTAGCCGCAACTCCGTTATATGTACTAAGGGATAATTATGAAAGCACCTGGTGGTTTCGATAAATGTACGCTTTGCTTAAGCAAAGATAAATTGACTTATGAGCATATTATTCCAAAATCAATTGGTGGTTTTCTTGAAGTTGACTTACAATGTGCGAAATGCAATAATGAAAGAGTTGGAAGTAAGTTGTTACCCAAAGCAAAAAGAATATTACCGATTAGATTAGCAATACGTTCTCTTAGGCATAAATTACCAAGTTTATATAATGAGATTGAAGAAGGACAAGAATATACTGCAAAAAGTTCTGATGATTCAATACAAACAGCTTTTTTAAAAAAAGGTGAAATTATTTCTAAAGCTGGAAAAGACGAAAACGGTGTTGTCTCCATTGATAGAAAAGATACAGAAAAAAATTTACGAAGAATATTAAAAAAAGAAGGTCTTTCCGCCTCTGAAATTGAAGAAAAGATTAATTCCTTAAAAGACCATAAAATTGATGCACCATTGAAATTATCAAATGCACTAACTGTTATTAAGCGTAAATTTATTTCTTTTTTTCCCAAAGCGGATGATGTAGATATGGACGATAGAATCATTATGCTTATGGCTTATAATTATCTGTGCATTACCACTGGAGAAATGATTTTTAGTGAAAGTTTTGATGTTGTCCGAAAATTCATCTTAGAGGGGATTAGAACTGATGGATTATTAATTGAACAATTCCCTTATAATGGACCTTATAAACCATATCACAAAATGTATCGTGAAACATTAGAAGATCGAACAAAGGTTACTATTGTTTTGTTTGGTTCAATCGCTTATGTAATTTCATTCCTCAATATCATAGTTACGTCGGACAATAATTATATATTAATTCAAGATTTAGAAGATAAAAAATTATACTTTTCTGCGACGATAGAAGAAGCCAAAAAAGGGATTTACTATGTCGGGTGAAAGTACATATAACATGCGGCTCAACGCAACAGCGATTTCGATGTGGCATAATTCAGGGTTTCGGGTTGGTTTTAAAAAGCTGGTTACTTTTTCGAAGTTCTTTTATTAATTAACAGTTTTTGTAATTTTACAAAGGCGGGTTTTAGCTCGGCTGTCACGTTATGGGCGACGGGTTAGCAGTTACGCCGTTATACACCCAATTTTGGTGGAGAAGAACAGTGAATATACTATTACGTTGTCTTCAATTT
>CAZRMA010000598.1:0-2489 GCA_964600655.1 uncultured Ignavibacteriaceae bacterium | reverse complement strand
TTTTAAAAAGAAACCAAACAATAAATCTAAAAATAATTAACGAATTGTTTAATTTTAGATTTCCCTAAATGTAGGTATTCACTTAGTCTGCATTCATCTGCTGTCATTATTATTCTATCATGGCTAATACTCAAGATGCTAAGCGGTAAACGCAGCTTATTTTGTTTCGAGTTTTTATCGCACTCGCTGAGCCAACCGATATGAAAACTCGAAACTAGTTCCGATGGGCTAGCAATTTGGTTAACCCATATTTTGTTTCATTAAATCTTAAATTTATACTACATTTCACAAAAACTCTTCACATTAACCTCAGTTAAACATAGGCCCTTTACAAAGTAAATAAACCTGCAACACAAGGATTACAGAAATTGATACACCTTTGTTTTTTGTTCCCCATTTGCCAAAGTTTACAAACAAGGGAGCGTATTATGAGTAACAATTTATGCCAGTCTTATTTTCCTATTCTATTGAATCTAAATAAGTTACCCTGTTTGGTAATCGGCGGAGGAAATGTTGCATATAGAAAAGTTTTATCTCTAAAAGAATTCAATTCTGAAATTACAGTATTAGCTCCTAAAATTTGCAAATCTTTGGTGGACATATCTAAGCAGAATAAAATCAAGATTATTAAAAAGTCTTATAAGAAGGAATTTCTTAATGATTTTAAAATAGTCTTTTGCGCCACTGATAATAATGAAATAAATAAAAATGTCCGTGAAGATTGTACGAAAGAAGGTATTTTATTAAATGTTGTTGATAATCCCACATTGTGTGATTTCATTTTACCAGCAAATATTAAAAGAGGAGATTTAACAATTTCCATTTCGTCTCAGGGGAAGGCTCCGTTTTACACTAAAGAGATGAAAAGAATATTAGAAGAATTTATTTCACCCATCTATGCCGATGTTATTGAATTGGCAGGTGAGTTTAGGAAGCAATTATTGAAAAATTTGAATACTAATGATAAATCAAGTTCAAATATGAAAACGACAAAACTTAAAGTAAAAATGTTTGAACTATTTACTGCTCAAGATTGGGAAAAGATTCTAACAGAAAACGGTAGAAAAAGTTATAATTATTATATTCAAAAAATTTTAAGAAAAGGCCAGGTGCTCAAATAAAATTTAAACCGTTTAATTATGAGCAATCCTAAAATATTAAAGAAAAAAATAATAATTACATTTATTGTAGTTATACTTTTAATCCTCTTTAGCGGTGTTTTAGGGTGGAAATTAACACAGCAGATAGAAAGAAGTGATAAAATAATAGCTACGGTTCATACACTTAAAGAAGCAGAACTTCAATTAAGAAGGGAAGAAAAAAATCTTTTAATTAGAGGCTATTCCCAGCAAAGGTATTTAAGATGGCAGAATGCTAAAGAAAATTTTCATCAAAGATTTGGTGAATTAATTGGTATGGAAGCATTAAGTGATTCTGAAATAAACGCAATAAAAGCTGACTATTCGGAGATGTCAAACACATATACAAATTTCTTTCATGAAATTAAATCTGATTCACTTATTCAAAATAAAATTATTGGTTACGATGAACAATTTAAAAAGATAGGTAGAAAAACAATTGAGATGATAAATAATATTTTGCACCGTGAACAAGAATTGTCAAATAAAACCGATTGGCAGGCAAATATCTTAATTGTAATATTTATTATCATCTTTGTTGCTACCACCAGCTTTTTAATTGTAAATGTAATTAAACATTTATAAAAGAGATTATTACTTAACAGGATAAAAAATGGAACAAGGGAAAGTATATTTAGTTGGCGCAGGGCCGGGAGATCCTGAACTAATCACAGTTAAAGCACTTAATAGATTAAAACAGGCGGATGTTGTCGTTTATGATAGGTTGATAAACAATGATTTATTAAATCAATGTAAAGAAAATTGTGAGAAAATTTTTGTCGGGAAAGAATCCGGTTACCATCCAATTGAACAATCACAGATAACTGAAATTTTAATTATCAAAGCAAAACTTGGATTTAATGTAGTAAGATTAAAAGGCGGAAATCCATTTGTTTTCGGCAGAGGCTCTGAAGAAGCTATTGAACTAACAAATGCGGGGATCGAATTTGAAATTATACCGGGAATTACATCAGGGTTGTCTGCCCCGGTTTACGCAGGTATCCCAATTACTCATAGAGGATTAATTACTCAATGTGTTTTGATTACTGCACATGAATGCCCGGGAAAGCCGGAAACTCAAGTTGATTGGGAAATGCTTGCAAAGCTGAAAAATACTAACCTCATTATTTATATGGGCGCTTCAAGAATTGACAGAATTTGTAATGAGCTAATGAAACATGGGATGAGTCCGGCGATGCATGTTGCAGCAATAGAAAACGGGACTCTCCAAAAACAAAGGACTGTAATTGCCAGGCTCGATAATATGGGAGAAGAATTTAAAAAACAAAATGTTAAACCTCCTGTAATTATCATGGTTGGCCCTACGATTGCACTTAGAGATGAAATTTC
>CAZRMA010000597.1:0-2500 GCA_964600655.1 uncultured Ignavibacteriaceae bacterium | reverse complement strand
AAATCATATTGAGCATCTGCAAGTTTGCTCTGCATAGGAAGTATCCAACCGGAACTAAATATTCCAAGATATGAAAACATATTTGTGTTATTAAATCCTACATAAAGAGTTTGAAGACCGCCCATTGATAAACCGGCAAGGGCACGATTTTTTGAATCTGTTTCTACACGATAATTTTTTTCAACAAATGGAATAACAGATCTTTTTAATTCTGCTTCAAACATCTTTAATGTCATCTCGCCAAAGCCAGCAAAATCGGTATTGGTATTTCCGTCCGGCATTACAATAATCATCGGCTTTGCTTCTTTTTCTGCAATTAAGTTATCAAGAATTAAATCTGTTTTACCTTGCATTGCCCAGCCTCTTTCATCTTCACCGCCGCCATGTAATATATATAATACCGGATACTTTTCATTTGTATTAACATCATAGTTAGGAGGAGTGTAAATATAAAATTGACGCCAGGTATTAGAGACAGTTGAATAATAACGATTAATTCTGATTTCTCCGTGGGGGACTTCTTTTATTGCATAATAATCATCTCCTTTAAATGGCACTTCGATACCGCTTGCCATTCGTCCCATCCCATAAAATGTTTCGCTTGCAGGATCAGCAACGGCAACACCATCAATTATTAAAGAGTAATAATGAAAGCCTTCGCTTAAAGGCTCTGTTGTTACTTCCCAAACTCCAGATGTATCTTTTACCATGTCATATTTTTTTACTAAATCAAGCTGAACTTTTTTTGCCTCCGGTGCTTTGATTCGAAAGATTGCGCGGCTATCTGGTAAAATCTGTGGATATTTTGCTCTCCTAACATTTGTCGATGCCGGAATACCTAATGGGCTGTATTCATTGAATTTTGATTTGTCTACAGGTTTAAAAATAAGTTGTGAAAACATATACAAACCATTTTTCCAAACTTTAAATTCGTGCACACCCGGTTCAATATAAAAAATATGCGGAACATCATTAGCGACTAAATAATTGTGAGTGCGAATACTAAATGAAATTAAACCATCATCAGCACCACATGAAATCCAAAGCAGCTTTAATTTCTTTTTAGCTTCGTCAGGATTAGGAAGTAATTCTTTGGGAGGTTTTGTATTTGGAGCAGCAGAGAAACTTCCAATCCATTCAAATGTATCAAGATTGCCTAATCCAAAATTCAATGATTGTCCGCCGCCCATTGATAAACCCGCTATTGCGCGGTTTTCTGCATCTTTATAAACGGGAAAAGTTTTTTCAATGAATGGAATCAAATCATTAAGTAAATCTTTTTCGAAAGTTGCAAAGGCTGCTACTTTAACGCTGTCAAAAATATTACCGACAGCGCGGTCATCTTTCATTGCTCTGCCATTTGGCAAGACAACTATCATCGGCTCTATTTTATTTTCAGCATAAAGATTATCTAAAATAACATTAGGATGTCCTCCATTTAACCATTCATGTTCATCCCCGCCAATACCGTGCAAAAGATATAACACCGGATACTTTTTATCTTTTGAATATCCCGGTGGAGTATAAATGAGCGCTTTACGTTCTGTACCAACAGTTTTAGATTCGTACATGATTGAATCAATTTTCCCGTGGGCTATATCGGTACGTAGACTGTCAAAGCCAGGCGGCGCTTGTCTTTCAATATCTTGAGCTTGGGAATATATGCTGAATAAAAATAAAGCAGTTATTAAATAAAATATCTGTTTCAATGTTCCTCCAATGTTGAAATCCAAATTTGTATATTTATTAAAATTCAACTGTAGTTCCTTTTCCAAAATACTCCAATGCTTTGTTTTTAATTGAAGACATTTCAATACCTACACCTTGTTGTTTATTTACCAAAACAAAATTGAATGTACGCTTATCAATCATTCCTGGGAAAGAACCTTTTCTATCGCTGATAAGCAAAGTTTTTTTCGTATCATCCCATTTGAATGTAATAGTAGAGTACTTTCCTTTTTCATAATTATAATTGTCGTTTTCATCTTCATACAAAGTAAACTCGCCGTCGACACCGGGATAAATTCTAATTTCAATCGGGTCATTTTTTTCTGTTGCATATTGAACGACCGGTCCCATTGGAATGATTGACCCGGCTTTTATATATAGTGGAATTTTATCAATGGGCGCTTCAGTTTTTATTGTTTGACCTCCGTTAACTTGTTTGCCAGTCCAGAAGTCGTACCATGAAGTCGATTCGGGCAAATATACATTCCACTCATTAACATTTGGTTCTGTAACAGGAGCTACAAGAAATGCTTTGCCGAACATGTATTCAAATTTTTGGTTTAATGCATCCGCATCTCCATCAAAATCCATAACAAATGGGCGCATAATTGTCGACCCATTTTTTGTAACCTGCCATGCTTCGGAATAAATGTATGGAAGCAAACGATATCTTAAATTGAGCATCTCTTCCATATTATTTTGAACTTGTTGACTAAAATGCCACGGTTCTGTTTCCGATTGATATCCATGAATACGAAAGATCGGATTAAAT
>CAZRMA010000596.1:0-2503 GCA_964600655.1 uncultured Ignavibacteriaceae bacterium | reverse complement strand
TAAATCATTTTAAATTGATGCAAAATTATCCTAATCCTTTTAATCCTGCTACCATGATATCTTTTTCTTTATTGAAAGAAAGTAACGTAAAGATTACTATTTTTAATGTCTTAGGTCAGATGATAAAAGAATTCGATCTAAATGTAAAACCAGAGGGTTTCCATCAATTCAAATGGAATGCAAGTAATATGGCATCTGGAATTTATTTTTATTCTATTCATGCTAATCCAACAGATGGTTCAAATGAATTTAACGCGGTGAAAAAAATGATATTACTTAAATAATTTTAAGAATACTTAAGGTATAACAAAGCAGAACATTAAATTTTTTCATTTCCTGATTGTTAATTAATAATAATTTTTTAAATTTTATTACTTCAAATACAGTTTCACAAATAGGGAGGCCATCTTATGAAATTTTCAATTGTTTTATCCTATTTCCTAATGTTAATATTTGCAGTGGGTTGTTCAAAGAATAACGTTGTTTCCTCAGATTCTAGTAATTCCCACGGAAGTATATCTCTAAATATTGATAAGGCAAATACACCTTCTGATGTAGTTGCCGTGATTGCATATTTAACAAGAGAAAACTATGAAACCCTAAGTGGTTTTTTAAATCTATTGTCAGATTCTAGTGCAGATATTTCATTTCAATCAATTCCGATCGGCACATGGCATTTAAAAGTTGATGCCATAAATAAAGATAGTATGGTAATTTATTCTGGCACAAGCGATGTAAAAGTTCAAGAAAGTATTTTAACTCAGATCAATTTAACTTTAATTCCAACAGGAAGCGGTACCGGTAATGTGTACATTTATGTTACGTGGGGTAATTCACAAAATACAGCATGGACTGATTATTCTGGAAATCCAATTTTTACTGTTTCCCAAAGTCCTAACTCGCCAAACAGCCTACTCCATTCCAAAGTGCTATTTGAAAATGGTAGATACAAAATGTGGTATACAAATTTATACAATTCTGCAGTTTCAGATATTTGGTATGTTGAATCTTTAAACGGCATAAACTGGATTGTCAACGACAGTATTCCTGCAATTCAGTATGGATTAATTAACTCATGGGATTATCTGCATGTTCAAAGTGGTGCTATTATTAAAGATGCTAATGAGTATAAAATGTATTATTTAGGTTTCTCTGATCAAATTGGGAATTGGAATATTGGATTAGCAACTTCACAAGATGGAATACATTGGAATAAACATTCAACTCCTATTATATATGCTGATTCTAATGAATATCAAATAGGTCCTAATGATATTATCAAAATTGGTAGCAAATATTTGCTTTATTATAGTTCTAGAAATTATCCTTATTATGATATAAGATTAGCAATATCCGAAGACGGTATTCATTTTTCTAAATACGAAGGAAACCCCATTTTAAGCGCCGATAAAGCTTGGGAGTCTACGGGGGTCGCAAATGCATCAGTAATCTATGATAATAATCAGTATAAAATGGTCTATATGAATGCCTTGGCGAATGGATTTGGAATAGCCTATTCCGAAGATGGCATTCATTGGTTGAAAGATTCTACTAATCCAATTTTTAAATTAGGAAATACACATAATAATTGGTGTAGTAAAATTGCTTATCCTTATTGGAGAAAAATTAACGGGCAGTATAGAATCTATTACACTGGAAATATGGGCGGTTATGATCAAGCTATAGGCATGATTTACAAATAAAAGTTTTGAATATTCTAACGATTGTTATATGAAGTAAATGAGAATTTATATTAAAATTTTTTATATAAATTAAAAATAGGGAATCATATTTTGAAATCATTAATTCTTCTTTATTATCTTCTAATATTGATAATGGTAGTTGGTTGTTCGAAAGATAATATTACTTCGACTCAATCAGATAATAAAGGCAGCATTTCTTTAAATATTGATAAAGCAAATGCACCTTCTAATGTAGTTGAAGTGATTGCTTATTTGACAAGAGAAAACTATGAAACCCTAAGTGGTTTCTTAAATCTATTGTCAGATTCTAGTGCAGATATTTCATTTCAATCAATTCCAATCGGCACATGGCATTTAAAAGTTGATGCTTTAAATAAAGATAGTGTAATAATTTATTCTGGAGAGAGCGATGTGGTAGTTCAGGAAGATATTTTAACTCAAATAAGTTTAGCTTTAATTCCAACAAATAATGGAAGTAGTACTGGAAGTGTCTACATTTATGTTACATGGGGGCAATCAGAGGATTATGTCTGGACAGATTATATAAACAATCCAATCTTTTCAAATTCTGGATCAAATTATGGAGTTCAAGGCGTACAGTATCCTCGTATATTAATCGATAATGGTACTTACAAAATGTGGTACAAAAATCTTGAGAACAACGGGGTAGGATCAGTTGGCTATGCTGAATCCACTGATGGAATATCTTGGACCAAAATAGGAGAAGAACCAGTTCTTAAGCCTAGTGGTCAAACTGGAACCTGGGATGAATCTTATGTATCAGATGGCCCCGTTATTAA
>CAZRMA010000595.1:719-2504 GCA_964600655.1 uncultured Ignavibacteriaceae bacterium | reverse complement strand
TTCAGGATAAGGACAAACAGGATATAGGTAGTGCTATTCCTAAAGTTACCTATGGTGGTGTGATAAATCTTGAATATAAAGGATTTGATTTTACACTTAACTTCCAGGGTCAAGCCGGAAACAAAGTGTTAATTGGATGGCTTAGGTCAGATAAAGGAGCATCAAACAGACCGACTGTTTTCTATGATGATCGTTGGAAAGCACCGGGAGACAATGCTTCAATGCCAGCAGCATACTGGTCATCATCCACTTATTATAGTGACCTGCTGGTATTTAGTGGTTCTTTCCTAAGAATTCAAACCATTCAGTTGGGTTACACTATTCCTTCTACTTTAGTAAAGAAAGCGATGATCAGTTCACTGAGGGTTTTCGTATCACTGGATAACTTCTTTACATTTACCAAATATCCGGGAATGGATCCACAGCCTACAATTCAGAACAATGCTACCAATAACTTTGGAATTGATCGTGGTACATACCCGCAGGCAAAGGATGTAATGATAGGTGCATCAGTTTCTTTTTAACAAATTAAAAATCGATGAACAATGAAGACAAAAATAAGTAAACTATCTTTTATTATTTTGATATCCACACTATTGCTTTTTGGATGTACAAAAAGTTTTCTGGACCAGCAACAACCTGGTGTGACTAGTGTAAATGATTTCTATAAGACTGATGATGATGCAACTGCTGCACTGGTGGCTACTTTTAATTTAATGGATGCCCTGTATTCCAGTGTTTGGACCAGTATGTGGATGGCCAAAGTTTCACTTTGCGATGAAATTTATACCGGTGGCGAAAATTCCGGTGACCGTCCTGAATATCAGGAGCTTACAAAGTTCACTTTTGGACCTTCAAATCCTGTAATTACGAATATTTACAAGTACTCATTCATGATTATTTACAGGTGTAATAAAATTGTGGATGGTTTTGCAAGTCCAACAGCTTATCAGAGTCTTGTAATAGCTAATGCTAAAGTGATGCGTGCTTTTACATATCTTGAACTAACCTCACTTTTTGGTCAGGTTCCTTTAACAACGCACGAACTTACTCCTTCGGAATGGCAGGCTCCTAGTGCAACTCAGGAAGATTTGTATGCTCAGATTGAGCAGGACCTTAATGATGCAATTGATGTATTACCGATAAAAACTCAGATGGAAGCCGCCGGTTTAGACATTGCTTTTGCAAGCAAGGGAACTGCACAGGCAATTCTGGGTAAAGCATTACTTTATGAAGCTTATGCTCTTGGAAACAATGCTAAATTTGGTGAAGCAGCAACAGTATTGCAAGAAGTGATTAGTTCTGGAGCATACAGTCTGTACACAATGGCTGAACTTGGTTATCCTGCTGATGATATGGCGTACAGCCAGTTGTTCAGGAAATCAACCGAGTTTGGAAAAGAAAGTATCTTTGAACTTAGTTGGAGGTCAACCCGTGGCAATGACTGGAACAACTCCTACGGTGATTTATGGAACGATCCTTCACGGACAAATCCGAGTAATATGATTTGGCAGCTCTGCGGCCCCAGGGGCGATCAGGGCTTCAGTGGTGGTAGTTTAGGTGTTGCCGGTGGATGGGGTTTTGGTTATCCTACCACTAATATTTTGGATGCATACAGAGCTGCAGGTGACTCAGTGAGATTGCACGGAAACATCGCTACCGAATCGCAAATTGTTAATGCTGGCGGTACATTAAGAGGTGTAAGTGGAAATTATCCATGGGGTTGCCCCGGATTTATCCGCTTGAAATATACGTCCTGGGCTGATGAAACAGGCGCACCGGTTG
>CAZRMA010000595.1:0-709 GCA_964600655.1 uncultured Ignavibacteriaceae bacterium | reverse complement strand
GAACAAACCTGAGAATTATCCGTTATTCTGATGTACTGCTTTTGGCCTCTGAAGCTTACCTGAAATCAGGTGATGAGCCTACTGCACGTGGATTTATCAATGATGTAAGAGAAAGGGTACTTCTACCTGATTTAGGTACAGTTACTATGGATGATATTAAGACGGAAAGACAACTTGAATTGTACTGTGAAGGTGACCGTTACCAGGATCTGGTACGCTGGGGCGATGCAGCAACTGTATTAGCTGACCAGGGTAAGAATATTCCTTCAGGTATTCTTGTTGGAGGTGTTCTGCAGTGGATACATAACGATGCTGCCGGATTCCATGCACCAAAGAATAACCGCTTCCCGATTCCGGAAAATGAAATTAATTCCAATCCGAATGTTACACAAAATACCGGATATTAAAATTTAGAACTAATTGTAAGATTGTTTTTCTTCAATAGTTAGGTAGTTAGGATGAAGGGGGCGGTGAATCAAGTGTAGCTGTCCCCTTTTCTGATTTAAAAAAATCACATACTCGGGTAGTTGTTATTACTCTGTATGTATTAATTGATTTATAAAAATGTAGAATAATTTTTCATATTCTGATCATGTAGGGATACAATTTATTTACCCGATCATTTTTATGAATAAATAATTCATAAGATTTATTTTTTTTGTAAATTCAATCTTTAAAAAACAAATATAACAACATAGCACAATTTTAA
>CAZRMA010000594.1:0-2506 GCA_964600655.1 uncultured Ignavibacteriaceae bacterium | reverse complement strand
AAAGTATGCAGCAATACATGAGTATTTTGAAGTATCGCTAAATAGTAAACAACCGAAATGCTTCCTAAAACAATAGCAATTTTTGGATAATGATGTTCCCAAAAATGCTTGTAAAATAATGGCCCGGTTGCAATCATTAAAAGTAAAAGAGCAAACGGAACAACCATTATTGGAGTCGGCAGATTGTGTTCAAACTCTGCTGCTTCTTCAACCTTTTGAACACTTAATGAATCACTTGAAACACTTAGAGTGTTAGAAGATGCAAGTGAAGTTTCACTGCTTATAAAAACACACAAGATGAAAAAGAACAAATAAAATATTTTGATTTTATTTTTGTTCACTTGTCTAATAAACTTACTTTCTGTGGTGTAAATACACGTTCGATAGTTTTTTGTGTAGATCTTTCAGAAACCTTCAAGAAAGTAGAAGGATAAATTCCAATCCACACAATAAAAATTAATAACGATACGAATACTAATAATTCTCTTTTATTCATATCCGTTAAAGTTCGTAATTTCTCATTTTTAATTTCACCAAAGATGACTCTTTGATACATCCATAAAAGATAAACTGCTGCAAAGATCACTCCTGATGCTGCAAACACAGTGTACCACCAGCTATTTAAAACTGTGGATTTAAATGAACCGAGAAGAATTAAAAACTCACCGACAAATTCATTCAAACCGGGAAGCGCAACTGAGGACAACGAAGCAATTAATAATGCAGTTGCGTAAACAGGAACAATCTTAGCTATTCCGCCATAGTATGAAATTTCCCGGGTATGAGTTCTTTCATAAATAACTCCAACTAAAAAGAACAAAGCGCCTGTTGAAAGGCCGTGATTGATCATTTGAATTACTGCACCTTGAATCGATATTTGATTCATGGCAAAAATACCGAGAACAACAAAACCTAAGTGAGCAACCGATGAATAAGCTACAAGCTTCTTCATGTCTGTTTGGACCATTGCTACCAAAGCTCCATAAATAATTCCTATTATGGCAAGCACCGAAATATAAGGAGCAAAAGTTATTGCAGCCTGCGGGAATAATGGCAAACAAAATCTTAGTAATCCATATGTTCCCATCTTAAGTAATACGGCTGCAAGAATAATACTGCCGGCAGTAGGTGCTTGAACGTGCGCATCAGGCAGCCAGGTATGCAGTGGAAACAACGGGACTTTAATTGCAAAGCTGAATGCAAAAGCAAGGAACATATATTTTTGAATAGTATGCTGTATGGTTGGGCCAACTGAATAAAGTTCAACTAAATCGGTAGAGAAATGTCCTAAAGAAGCTGAAGCATAAACAGCAAGCCAGATAATTGCAACCAGCATTAACAAGCTTCCGAACATGGTATAAAGGAAGAACTTTACTGAAGCGTAAATCCTTTGTTCGCCGCCCCAGATTCCAATTATAAAATACATCGGGATGA
This sequence comes from uncultured Ignavibacteriaceae bacterium, assembly GCA_964600655.1. Classification (GTDB taxonomy): domain Bacteria; phylum Bacteroidota; class Ignavibacteria; order Ignavibacteriales; family Ignavibacteriaceae; genus CAVSWT01. The sequence goes on along the minus strand of CAZRMA010000594.1, from coordinate 1,072 downwards.
GCATTGCTTCCCAGAAAATATAGAATAGGAATAAGTCAATCGAAACAAAAACACCCAGCATTCCGACTTCAAGAATGAGCATAAAGAATGTAAATTCTTTTACTTTCTTCTGAATGCTTGACCAGCTTGAAATTAATGTTAATGGAGTAATAAATGTAGTTAATAAAACCAGCAATAAAGATATACCGTCAATGCCGACATGATAACTAATGTTTAAGTTATCTATCCATTTTATCTTATCGTTAAATTGAAAATTTGGATTTGAAGCATCAAACTTGAAATAAAGAATTAAAGAAATAACAAAGGCAATTAATGCAATCGCTAATCCAAAATATTTTATTACGTTAGTTTTTTCTTTATCAATAAATAATAGAAGAAAAGCTCCGACTAACGGTGCGAGTAATAAGAAAGAAACTAAATAACTATTTTCCATATTTTATAAACTTAGGATTATCCAGAATAAAGCTATTACAATTCCCAGCATCATCATCACTGCGTAAGATTGTGCAACGCCGGTTTGAATTTTTCTAATGTTGGCTGAGACAACTCCGATTATTGAAGCTACACCGTTTACAGTTCCATCAATAATTTTATTGTCCGCAATCTTCCATAAAAATGATTCAGAACCTCTTTTTATGGGATTAACAATAACAGCATCATAAGCTTCATCTACAAAATATTTGTTCAGCAATAAATTATATACGCCTTTAAATTTCTTCGCTGTGTTATTTGCAATGCTCGGTTTTTGAAGGTAGATATAGCGAGCTAACCAAATTGCGCCAACTACTCCAACTATTGTTATTGTCATTAAAATGATTTCTTCTGTATGAGTATGATTCCCATACATTGCTAATTTCTTTTCAGCATCGTCAAATATTGGGGCTAACCAATTTTCAAATTTATTGCCGCCTTCTCCTGAAAATAATTCTGAAATCCCAATGAACCCGCCGATTGTTGATAGTACGGCTAAAATCATTAATGGAATAGTCATCACTTTAGGAGATTCATGCGGATGCTTATCATGTTTAAATCTTTCTTTTCCTTCAAAGGTTAAGAAGTATAATCTAAACAT
>CAZRMA010000593.1:0-2519 GCA_964600655.1 uncultured Ignavibacteriaceae bacterium | reverse complement strand
ACAACTCTGTAATTGCAAACGATAAAATTGCTTTCAATGCCGGTTCTTTAACTGATTCAGTAATAATGAGCGTAAATGATTATAAGAAAATTGCAGACCCGGTTATTTTTGATTTTTCAAAGGGATAAGTGGAAATTATTAACCAGTAATTTCCTGATTGATTAAAAAAGAGAGTTTAATTATATTTGCACAAAAGGGGAAAATATTCCCACGTTACTGTTAATCGGGGATCTAGTTTATGAAATATAATTACCGGGACAGCGAAAACTAGTGTGTAAAGTAATTTATTCTAAAATTCTAACGTGAATTGTTAAGGGGTAAGATGAAAAAGCTTTTATTAGTATTTTATATAATGTCAGGAGTTATATATCCTAAGTGGCATATTACAAATCCTCATTCTACTTCAGATATTTCCACATCGATTTTTATCATAAATAAAGATTATAGCTCTGAAGTTGAAAGTGAAGATAAAGCATTAACAAAAAATAGCGAAGAGGAAATTGATTCTTCCAAATATGTGCCTCAGTTTCATTGGCAAAACCCGCTGCCTACTTCTGAACTAATTAATTCAATTTGGTTTATTACTGAAACAACAGGTTGGATTTGTGCTAATAATGGACAGCTATTTAAAACAACTAATTCGGGAGTTGACTGGGAACAGGTAAACATATACGCCAAAGATAATTTAATAAAAATCCAATTTGTTAGTCCAAATGACGGCTATATTTTGTCATCCAATAATACGCTCTATTTCACAAACGACGGTGGCAAGAAGTGGTGGTCAAGAAAATTATTGAACGATTCACGGGTAAGTGGGGCTATAGATTTTGAATTTTACAATAAAAATGTTGGATGGTTTTTAATCAGCAATTCTTTACGCAAAACATTAGATGGTGGAAAAACGTTAACATTAATGACAGGTAGATTTAACGACGGAGCAAATACAATTGATGTGGTAGATTCTGCAAATGTATGGATAGCCGGAGGAAATTCAACATTACTCAGAACTACCGATGCCGGTTTGACATGGCAGGATATGCATAATGGTAGCATTGATCCAAAGTTAAACAACAGCGTATATTTTAAGAGCATAAATGAGGGTTGGGTATTTGGCAGTGAGCATAATATTTATGCTGGCACATATACTTCAATGTGTGCATATACTTCTGATTCAGGAATAACCTGGTCAAACTCTCGCATTAATAATGAAGTTCCAAACCAAATTTACTTCCTAAATGATAATACAGGTTGGGCTGTAACTGGCGGTATAAAATTATATAAGACTATTGATGGAGGAACTAATTGGATTTATATGGGTAATGTTTATTTCCATTATCCCAATGGACAAATATTCTTTTTGAATGAAAATGTAATTTTTGCTGGCAATGATAACTTATATAAAACAACAGACAGCGGAATAAACTGGCAAAGTTTGGGGAAAGGAGAAAGAGGGAACCTAAATGCGGTAGATTTTTCAGATTCTCTAAATGGTGTTGCCGTTGGTGAAAAGGGGCTAATTCTTTACACTAATAACGGTGGGAAGGATTGGTTAAAGAGCGAATCTACAATAAACGTTAATCTCAATGCTGTTTCATTCGCTGATAAAAATAATTGTTGGGCAGCAGGCGATAGCGGAAGAATATATAAATCATCGAATGGAGGTAAAAACTGGATTTCACAAGCTAGTAATTATTCAAGTAGAATTAATTCACTTTCTTTTGTTGATAATAAGAATGGCTGGGCCAACGGCATTAGGACTACTGATGGCGGAATTAATTGGACCCCTTATGATACAGGTACAGAAGGACCGTTTGAGGCCATTTATTTTATTTCTCAATTTGATGGCTGGATGGTAAGTCGTGATGGGCAAATTCTTAAAACTTCAGATGGTGGAGAAACGTGGGAAGATGAAAATTCAAGATTTCAATACGAATACGACTTGTATTCTGTTTTCTTTTTAGATGATTCTACCGGATGGAATTGCGGTGGAGGTGGCTTAATAGCAAAAACAACAGATGGAGGAAAAACGTGGGAAACTCAACATACAGACCAAAATACTTTGTATCAAATAAAATTTATTAACTCTTCTTATGGTTTTGCTGTAGGTTCACGCGAAGATATTCTTTTTACTAACGACGGCGGACGTACCTGGAATAATCGAGTAATAACAAGCGACTTTGCGCCGGTAATGAAATCTATAGCATTAATAGATACTAATAATATCTGGTTAGCAGGTAGTCGGGGTACAATAATTAAAAGTAAATTAATTCCTTATAATTCTCAGAATTCAGATACTTCACAAGGTGGAAATAATAATGGTAATACAATTCCAACTGATTTTATACTATATCAGAATTATCCTAATCCATTTAACCCCTCAACTAGAATAGACTACTCAATTCCCCGGTCATCATTTGTAACTCTGAAGGTCTATGATATTCTTGGCAGAGAAGCAGCAACTTTGGTAAATGAAGAAAAGCCGGCTGGCAATTATGAGGTTGAATTTAATGGAAGCAATT
>CAZRMA010000592.1:0-2527 GCA_964600655.1 uncultured Ignavibacteriaceae bacterium | reverse complement strand
TTTTGTCTGCTCATGTTCTTCAACAGAGGTTGCACTACCAGTAAAACTTGTAAATGGAGTTATCACACCGTAGTCTGTACTTAATTTTACAATTTGATTTTTTATGGTGTCTGCCATTGGATCACCATGGGATAATGAATAATACTCAACTAAAAGATGCTCGATCTTTTCCTTTGCCCAAACTTTAGGTAAGAATTTATATTGAGTCGCCTCAGAATCAGCGAGGGATAATTGATACTGATATTCAACAGGTGTACCAAATGATTCTCCTTTAAGTGAAATACTTGTTGTTGAAGGTTGTGTATATCTTCCTGAAACAATCATCTGGCTGCCTTTATAAAGATTTGGAAGCGGATCAGGAAATACTTCTTTTATTGTTGTGCTGTCAGCATATGAAATTTTTGAATTTAGTAAAACAGGGTTTCTAATTTGTAAATAGAAATCAGTTATTACTTCTTCCAACTGGCTATTTTCTAGAAAGGTAGATACACCATTATTTTGATTCGACAGTAAAGTTAAAAGCTGATAGTTGACATCTGAACCAACACCAAATGAAAAAACTATTACTTTTGATTCTGCTTGTTGAATAAGAGATTTTATATGCTCAAGTAATGAATTAGTTTCTGTAATACCTGCAGTTGGTTGCCCATCCGTAAAGAAAATGATAATATTGGCAGTACTATCATTAGAAGTTGAGAATTGAGGAACCGCTGTATCAAATGCACCCGAAATATTTGTCAAACCATCCGCATTTAATGTACTAATATAATTGAGCGCAGCATCTCGATTTTCTGAATTATAAATTACATGTTCATTTTGAAAGCTGCTTATATTATCAGAAAAATCAACAATGTTAAATTTATCACCTTCATTTAAATTATTTACAATAAAATCTGCAGCACTTTTAGCTTGATCCATTTTCTCACCATACATGCTTCCCGACCGATCAATTATTAATGTGAAAATTTTGTTTATTACTTTTGTGTTTTGACTTGGATCCGGTTCAGCTACAAAAACAAAAAAGCCCTTGCCTAGATTATCCGGAACAGTGGAATCCGGCTGAAAAGTGCTGAAGCTGAACAGTCCGAGTTGATTTAAACTTAATTGATAAGAGACCTGATAATTATATAAAGCCTGTGATTCATATATTGTTTTTGAAAGAAATGCGGAATTACCTTTGTTAAATAGAGAGTCGACATTAATATTTTGAAGCTGGATATTTTCGATTGTCCTTGAAGAAGAAAGATCAAATGTAAACTCCTGTTTATTTAATACGTCTGTTTGGATAGCGGTGTAGTCATTTGGATATTCAAATTGAACCTGACCGAATTTATACTTAAGAAATTCTACATAAGTTAGTTCAATTAATATAGATGAATCTGCTGGCAATGGTTTACTAAAATCAAAATAAAGAGGAGTTTGGCCAATATAATTTAAAAAATTCTGATTGGGCTCTCCTCCGCCAGGGAAAGTCGTATCTTGCGGAGTCGCCGAAATAACAGCATCATGCCATTTACCATCAATAAACCAACGCAACCCAATGGCGCTTGCTTCTTCCGGCAATGGGAATGCATATTTAAAGGCAGTATTGTAGGTTAAATTATTTTTAAATATCTGTGTGGATTTTATTACTGCTACTTGATTTTCCACGTTCACATTCACGGCTGAGGACAGTAATTTTAAATAAACCTGTTCACTGGCATTGACAACCCCAACGCCATTGGCAAAAATGGTAGCTGTGAAAAGAAAAAAGACAAAGAATGTAATTAATTTTTTCATTTGAATCCCCGCTTTATTTTATTGCAATAGATACTATAAATTACAAATATTTAATTTCATTAATATTTTTAGCTAAAAATTATTGCTCTTATTTTGAGTTATATAAAATCGATTTTTGTTTCATGCGAGACCCCATAACTTTTTATTTTGATTTTTAATGTACAATTAAAGATGGTAATTATCCACCAAATTATTAATGGCCCATCTATAACTGCAGCTTCCAATATTGAGATTTATTTTTAATTATGCCTTTAATCCAATAAACAAAAACGCCCCGAAAAATCGGGGCGCTTTAATCAATTTTTTTTAATCACAAATTATTATTTTACTTTTTTCTCAATGGTTACATCTTCCATTACAACATCTTTAACAGGCTTATCATTTGCGCCGGTTTTAGTTTTTCCAATTGCTTGAACTACATCCATTCCTTTAATTACTTTTCCGAATAATGAATAATGTCCATTAAGCCAGGGAGTCGCTGCAAGCGTAATAAAAAACTGACTGCCATTTGTATTTGGGCCGGCGTTTGCCATTGCTAAAATTCCAGGGCCATCGAATGTAAGTGAGGGAACAATTTCGTCATCATATTTTCCACCCCATAAGCTTGCACCACCTCTACCTGTTCCTGTTGGGTCGCCACCTTGAATCATAAAACCATCAATCACTCTATGAAATATTACCCCTTTGTAATACCCTTTTTCAGCCAGTCCTACAAAGTTCTCAACTGTTTTCGGTGCAAGTTTATCAA
>CAZRMA010000591.1:0-2539 GCA_964600655.1 uncultured Ignavibacteriaceae bacterium | reverse complement strand
CCATGCATCACCACAACTAATCTTAGTTCCGGGTATGCTGCTGTTTCTGCCTGAAGATAAATTGGTTCTACATAAAACAAAGTATTAGCAACAGGTATTGCAAGTACATTTCCACGAATTACATTTGAACCCCTTTGATCCCATAAAGTAAGCTGACCGGATAAAAAGCTGTCTTGATCTATTTTAGTTTCCACTTGCTGCGGACCGGTTATCATTTTACCTTTAGGAAATTGATACGTAATTAATTTTCCGTAATTATCCGGGTCGCACATTCCGGCAATCCAGCCGATAAGCACCTGTCTGTTCTTAGGAGTAAATGGAAGTATAAGAGAAAACCTGGGCTTATCAGAACCCGGAAGTTGCCATACTATATAATATGGCTCAACCGGCTGAATGTTATTATAATATTTTTCCGTGGCTCTTACCCAAAGATCTTCCTGGTTATAGAATACTGTTGGATCAGTCATGTGATATTTTTCATAAACTAATCCTTGTGTTAACAGCATATCTTGAGGATAACGTATATGCGCAAGCAAGCCGCTTGTCATTTCTGAAATCGGCTTGAACAATTTCGGATATATTTTGCTCCAAACTTTTACTATGGGATCATTTTTATCGATAATATAAAAATCTACCGAGCCGTCAAATGCATTAACAACAACCTTTACTGAATTCCTGATATAATTTGCACCGTTAAATATTTCACTTACGCTAGCAGACAAACTTCTTTCGTAATTCCCTTCTTTATAACCAATTGCTTCATCAGAATTAAAAGGCTCACTGTAAGGATAATAATCTGAAGTTGTATAAGCATCAATTATCCAGTAAAGTTTTCCTTTATCTAAAACAATGTATGGGTTGTTATCAAATTTTAGGAATGGTGCTAAAAGCTTTACACGTTCTTCTATTTGACGGTGAAACATTATACGGCTGCTGTCTGTCGGATAATCTGAAAATAATAATCGAGTTCCATCATATTTCCAGCTAAATAAAAATTTTCTCCATAAACTATTAATTAATACGCCGCCTTTGCCGTTATATCTTGTATAAACATTTTCATTACCGTTTGGATAATCAAATTCTTTTTGTTTAGTATTAACTACAGCAGGAGTATTTGTCAATTCACCATAATAAATACGCGGCTGTGTTACTTTAAGAGATGAATCTTCACTCACTGTTGGAATATCTTTTATTAATAAATGTGGAAGCCCTTGAGTTGTAAATTCATTTACGGTCGCCATTGTAATACCGTAGCCATGTGTGTATTGAAAACGCTTGTTAACAAAAGTCTGGCTTTGTGCAGGTAGATTATTAATATTCATTTCCCTTGCTGATACCATAACCTGCCTGAAGCTGCCGTCAACATTATATCTATCTAAATTTACACTTGAAAACTGGTAATAAAGCCTCAACTCCTGGAACTGACGGTAAGTTGCATCCAAAGCGCGCCAATCCCACAGCCTAATATTGTTAAAGATGCCCGGATTATTTTTAACCGTATTCATAGTAAATTTTCCGTTCTCCGGGAATTCCTTATTTTCTACTTTATCTAACCCAAACCCATGCTGGGTGAATTTTATATTGTTCATTATATATGGGCGCTCATAAGTAATTTCATTCGGCTTTACCATAAAAGTTTCAAACAATCCTGGAATTGCTGTAAGGCCTATAAACCAAATCAAAATCATTCCTACCACCGCACTTGACAAAATATATATTGGTGCAGTCGAAGATGTCACTCTAAACTTACTAAACAAATTCTGATACTTATTTCTTAAAGCAGGAACAAAAAGTGTTATACTTATCAATATCATTAATACTATAATAATATTATAGGTAGGAACTATAATTGTTGTATCCGTCCATCCCGGCCCGTATACCACGCCGCTGCCGGAATACATCAAATGAAACTTGTCTAAATATTTTCCAAAGGCAAGCACTAAAAGAAATATTGCTGCATTCATGTAAAGAGATTTGTGCAGCTTTTGTGTTGTTTCAGAAGCTGAAGGAGGAATATAAAAGTAAAGCCCTTGCGGATTTATTCCTACGAAAGTAACAACAAATGAAGACGCTATTCCAATGAAAGAAAGAGAAAACAATAAAATATATATGGTATCAAGGAAAGGTAAAGTAAAAAGATAAAAATCAATGCTCTTTCCAAAAACCGGATCAGTTAAAGATACTGATACTTTATCAAAAAATTTTAGGATTACATCCCAGTTGGAATATCCCCACACAGCACCGACAAAAACCGCTATTAAAACTGTAATCCATCTTGCATACTTAACTGATTTTGGAAGTGGAATGGTTAATAAATACATCACTCCAAAAGCTATAACAGCACCAACTGCTCCCAGCACTATGCTGTAAACAATTTCCAGCCAGAACCTGCTGCTGAATCCAAAAGTTTGAAACCACAATGCTTCTCCCCAAAAATCCATGAACCAGAAAAAACCTAAAGATAATAGACCGGCGATAACTCCCAAAGCAATAATTAATTTGTTTTTCTTTCTTATACCGTTTAGAAGGATTAAAAATG
>CAZRMA010000590.1:0-2576 GCA_964600655.1 uncultured Ignavibacteriaceae bacterium | reverse complement strand
TTTTCAAGCGGAGTGTATTTCTATAGAATTCAAATCAATGATTTTATGGCAACAAAAAAATTAGTATTGCTAAAATAAAATCCCCTTGAATTTAAATTATTGTTTTCATTAAGAAATTTATTGGGAAGCATCATGAAAAAATCATCTGTTCTCTTTTTGTTATTTTTCTTTTTCATATTGGTTCAAACAAATTTTCCTCAAGATAGCTGGACGTGGCAAAATCCTTATCCGCATAGCAACACATATAATGCCTCGGTTTCCGTTTTGGAAAATGCCAGCGGCTCAGTTCTCAATAAAACTTCCATTCCGCCGGTTTCATACGTTAAAGTTTATGCAGCCAGTAACAGTGGGTACTTAACCGAATTTAATAGTGCGGTTAAGCAGATACCTGTCAACAACTCAATTGATTTTATTACTGATATAAAATTTGATCCGATACAAAATAAAATTGGAGTATTAAGTTATAACATTTCATTAGATGGTACATATAATCCAAACATATACACTAAAGGACAAACAGATACTGATTGGAAATTATATATCCCCCCCGGCAGTTTCGGCTATATTTCCGGTTTCGATTTTTATGGTCAAACTATTGTAACAGACGGGCAGGACGGGGGCATTGAATATTCCACTGATAGCGGGACAAAATGGAAACTTGTCAAACTAGATTTAGCCGGAGGTGAATTTCGTGGAATTAAAATTATTAGAGAAGATCACTGGCAGGCTTATGGTGATAACAGTAGTATAGAAAACGGTATATTAAACGGGACAACAGATCTATTTGATGTGGGGGAGCCGACTATAAACCTTAAAGGGAACTATAGTTTCAGAGATGCTTATTATGGGGGATTTACATCAACACCCAGCTTTTATAAACAAAACAAAATTGATTCTTTGACTGATTCATTAGTTGTAATTGTAGGGACAAAAGGTATAGCAGTAAGAAGCACCGATGGAGGCTTTACTTTTGACTCGCTAAATACTGGAGTTACAGACGATTTGTATGGAGTTGACTTTGTAGATTTGATGCATGGTATTGCCGTCGGGTATAACGGCACTATTATTTATACAACAGATGGGGGTGATACCTGGAGTGTGGGCGCATCTAATTCACCTTCACAGTTAAATTCTGTAAGTTATAAAACGGTCGATTCCGCTTACGCATTTGGTGATAATGGAATTGTTCTTTTAACAACCGATGGTGGTTCAACATGGTATGAAATTTCTTCCGGCGTTAGATCATGGTTTGAATCAATTTTTTTTACTGACAAAAATACCGGGTTTATTGCGGGGAGAGGTAGCGATAAAAAAGCCCAGATTCTCAAAACAACAAACGGTGGGGAAACCTGGGAAATTAATTTTGAAGATTTTAAATCTTTTACATTCAATAGTATTTATTTTGTAGATAAAGATACCGGCTATGCGGCAGGGGAGTTTGAAGGTGGGTTTTTTAAAACCACGGATGGAGGAAATTCCTGGAATAAATCATCATTACAAGGCTATCAGGAATTTAAGCAGATATTATTTACGGATGCAAATACCGGTTATGCAGCAGGCGGCTATGCAGCTTTAAAAACTACTAACGCAGGAGCTACCTGGGATACAATGAATACTAAATCGGCCTCCAACATGAGTTCTGTTTCATTCCCCTCCAAAGATGTCGGCTATATAGGCGGAGATGGTGTTATCAAGACGACCAATGGCGGTGAGGACTGGACTTCTTTATCTCTTCAGCCCAGTTTTTCAATCATAGCATCAATATTTTTTATCAACGAAAATAAAGGCTTTTGTGTTTATGGGGGTACAGTTGCAAAAACAACAGATGGAGGAAATACCTGGGATGAAACGACATTAAGTACATTAGATGATTTTTACTGTGTTTCTTTTATTGATTCAAGCACCGGCTTTATTATTGGATTAAATTATTTCGGCTCATCCTCTCCCATTTATAAGTCGACAGATGGCGGAGATACCTGGCCCTTAATGAATAATGCGCCTACCAGCAATACTCTTAAATCTATTTTCTTTACAGACACAAATACTGGTTACCTTGCAGGTTATGCCGGAACAATTTTAAAAACGACTAATGCAGGTGAAATTACATCCGTAAAAATCAGTAAAAGAAAATCTTCCCCGGTTGATTTTATGCTTTATCAAAATTATCCTAACCCATTTAATCCAATCACAAAAATTAAATACTCAATTCCTTCTTCTCCCCATCCCTTTGGGAGGGGGTTGGGGGTTAGGCTTATAGTATATGATATCCTTGGAAGAGAAATTGCAACACTTGTTAACAAACAACAGCGGCCAGGTAATTATGAAGTTACATTTGATGGAAATAATCTTTCAAGCGGAGTTTATTTTTATCAATTAAAAGCCGGAGACTTTATTCAAACAAAGAAATTGATTTTGTTGAAGTAATTTTTTTACAAATAATTTTATATAAAAATCTTTATCTAAAATATCTTTAGGAGGTACTTGGGATGAAAGTCGTTTTCATTTTTATTGTTTTGTTAATTCTTAATTATTCAAATTCAATTGCTCAATGGGAACAATCAAATAAAGGAATGGGA
>CAZRMA010000589.1:0-2578 GCA_964600655.1 uncultured Ignavibacteriaceae bacterium | reverse complement strand
TTTTATCTTCAATCAGTTCAATTACACTTTGAAATCTTTCAGGATGTTCAAATTCAGGTTGCTTAATTACATTTTTAGCACCTGTAATGTATAAACTGTCAGCTTGCTTTACTTCATTAAAAATCTTATCCATTGAATCTACGAATAATCTAATTATTCCGGCGTGATCTTTTGGAACATCTTTAAATCTTTCCGTAAAAGAGGAGCGTATTTCCTTAAAAGTTAAACCTGTTAATCTTTCATTCAATAGACTTTGGACAGCTTCTATTTGAGTAGATTTAACTTCAGTTGAAATTTCCAAAGTAATAGTTTTCACAAGTCCGGATGTAATGCTTATAACTATTAGTATTCTTGAAGAGGATAGACTTACTATTTGCAATTTCTCAAATATGCTGGAATCTATTTTGGGATAGCTAATATAGGCAAGCTGATTAGTAATTCTGCTTAAAAGTTCAGAAGTAACTTTGAATATTTCATCAGTCTCAAGTAATTTATTCTCAAAACCTTTGGTGATCATTCCTTTTTCAGAAATCTTTAATTTTTGCAATTCCATTAATGAATCGACATAAAACCTATAACCTTTATCTGTCGGAACTCTTCCTGCTGAGGTGTGCGGATGAATGATAAGTCCAGATTCTTCCAAGTCAAACATAATATTCCGTACTGTTGCTGGCGAAACACCAACATCATATTTTTTTGTTATATAACGAGATCCAACTGGTGCGGCTGTTAGTATAAATTGCTGGATAACATACCGGAGTATGTTTTTTTCTCTATCGTTTAATTCGTCGTTAGGCATTTTGATTAATGTAATTATCTAAAATTCAAAGTAACAAATATATGAAATAATAAGAAAATTTTGAATTCTTGAATAGTGGAAAATTTTGTATCAGAAAATAATTTAAATGTTAAAAGAATCGATTATACTGTTTTTTAAGAGATAAGTTTCCTAAAAAATAAAAACCCGGTTCCATTGTGAAACCGGGTTAAGTTAAAAGAGGATGTACTGAGAATTACTTCATCAAAATCATCTTCTTGGTTTGTCTGAAAGTTTGACTTCCATCTATGGAAACTGCTTCCATTGAGTAGAAATAAATTCCAGAAGATAAGTTCAAACCTGAAGAATTTGTATTGAAGTTAGCTTCATGTGTACCTGCAGCTTCAGTTGTATTTACTAATGTATTTACAACTTCACCAGTTAAATTGTATATAACAATTTTAACTTTGCTTTCAAAAGGAATTGAGTATTTAATTATTGTATTCGGGTTGAAAGGATTCGGGTAGTTTTGTGATAGGCTGAATTCTTTCGGAGCAGTATTTAATACAACTTCAACTTCTTTTGAATAATTAGCTTTACCGTTAAAATCAACTTGTTTTAGTCTGTAAGTAGCAACATCAAATGATTTAGCTGATTTATCAGTATATGAATAATTTTTTAAGTTAGAAGAAGTTCCACTGCCTTTAACAAAACCAATTTTATTCCATGAATTTCCTGATTTTCTTTCAATCTCAAATCCATTATTATTGGTTTCGGTTGCAGTCTGCCATTTCAAAGTAACCAAACCTTGATTAACAGCAGCTTCGAATGAAACTAATTCAACTGGAACTACACCACCGACTGCTGCGATTGTTTTTGTTAAAACATTAACAGCAAATTTGGTATTGTGCATTCCTTTACTTCCATCGTTAGCTATCAATTGATAATTCCACCAAGCTTTTCGTAGTGTGATATTGTCTTCAGCCTGAATATCTTGATAAGCAATTGAATCTACTCCGGTTGGAGGTAATATTGTACTTAAAGCATGTAATAAACCGTCAACTTCTTCAGGAATGCTTTCAACTGTACCGTCACCATCATAATCTGAAGCAGCTTCAAAATCATTCCAGCTTGTTTTTGGACCATGGCAATTTACGCATGCTGATGTATGGTAATAATCAGTAGCTTCATCATGTAATACCCAGCTATGACCGCCAACTTTGTCTCTTTCTACAGTACCGGTATCGGCTGTAGCGGTCATGTGACAGTCAACGCAAGCGTTTGTAATAGCATATTTGTGTGAACCGCTTAAGAATGCAGAGCCGTCAAATGAAGCAGCGTTTTGACCTAAAATGTTATCTGTTTGAACTGATCCATGAGGTCCCCAATGTGATGATAATGAATTACCAACAACATAAGAAACATTGTCTCTTCTTGCTTTGTGGCAGTTCATACAAACTTGGCCAACTCCGCCAATTGATGAATATGAATAACCATTTCCTAAAGTATCGGAACCGGCTGGAACAGGACGTAATGAAAAATCTGTCCCGCTTCCATGAGGATCATGGCAAGTTTGACAAGTAATTGGTGTATGATCAGCTTCTGTTAAATTGACAGCATTATAAACCTGACCCTTTGAAAAGGCAACATAACCAGCTGCATCATGGCATCTTGAGCAATTGCTGCCAATACTATTATCTGTAGTTGTGCGAGCAAATGATGATGACCATAAAGCTTCTGAGTGTACAGAATTTTCATACATTCTGTAAATATCATGTCTCCATGGTTCGTCATGGCAAGAACCGCAGACACCAGCTTTTA
>CAZRMA010000588.1:0-2579 GCA_964600655.1 uncultured Ignavibacteriaceae bacterium | reverse complement strand
GTAAACCTTCGCAAACGAGTTCATAATAAAACTAAATAAAATGGTAGTAGTGTAATATAGAAGCTTCCAACTAAACAGAAAAAGGAAAAAAATCCAGTTGATGAACTCAGGAGTTAAAAAGAAAGTTTTCCTCAGATTTTGCCATCTCTGGATTATTTGATCAGGATCTTTAAGAGGTTGATTGGATCCTTACTCTTGGGAATCTGGAGTTGATATTTGGGAAAAGAGAAAGGCAACTGATCGAATTGATTGCTGATGGGTATATAAATAAAGAGATTGCATAAAAACCTAATCTTTCAACCCTTACAATAAAAGTCGCGTTCAGATTACAAAACACGTTCATCTTTATGAATCTTATAAAACTGCATTTGATACGAATTCGTTACTTGACGAGTAGTTCCCATCCCAATCCATAATTCAATATAAAGATGTAGTTCCTTTTTCATCCCTTTGGGCGATTTACTTACTCTATTTCTCTTCGTATCTACAATTAAATGTAAATAACAAATGACTTCCTATGTTTTAGTATTGCTGGTCAAAAATAATAGAGGCAGCATATGATTAGATATAAGACTTCGATAAGTAAATGGGTTCTGTTGTGGGTTAAAATTATATATTCAATTCTACTTATATTCTTTTTAACTCAACTTTTAGAATGATGGTTTCTAATTCTTTTTTCATCCTTTTGATCTATTTTTTCGGATTATAGTTTTATCTATAATTTGTTGTCATCTTGAGATAGAATATATAAAACCGTTTTGTTGATAATTGTTGACGTTTTAATTTATAAATTAATCAACTAATTAGTAGATAAGAGCTTATGAAAAAAAGAAAAACAAAATTTCAAAGAAAAACCCTCCCAAAATCTCCAACAAGTATTCAAGGATTTGATGAAATTACAGGCGGCGGATTACCAAAAGGCAGACCAACCCTATTATGCGGAGGTGCGGGATGCGGTAAAACACTTTTTGCAATGGAATTTCTTGTACGAGGTGCAACTCTTTACAAAGAACCGGGAGTATTTATTTCATTCGAAGAAACTCAAAAAGAACTCACTGCAAATGTTGCCTCATTAGGATTTGATTTGAATAATCTGGTTGCAAAAAGAATGATATGGCTTGAACACATTCGTGTTGAGCGTGGTGAAATTGAACAAAGTGGTGAATATGATTTAAAAGGATTGTTTGTACGTATCCATCGTGCAATCGAAAGTATTAACGCTAAACGCGTTGTGCTTGATACTATTGAATCGCTCTTTTCAGAACTGCCCAATGATACAATTGTGCGCACAGAATTGCGACGCCTATTTGGCTGGTTGAAAAAGAAAGGCGTTACAACAATTGTCACTGGTGAAAAAGGTGATGGTACGTTAACACGTCAGGGTTTGGAAGAATATGTTTCTGATTGTGTTATTCTGCTGGATCACCGTGTTAGCGATCAGTCTTCCATAAGAAGATTACGCATTGTTAAATATCGTGGCTCAACACACGGCACAAATGAATATCCTTTCTTAATTGATGAAGATGGATTTTCTGTTCTACCTGTCACGTCGCTTGGGTTGAAACATATTGCTTCGAGAGAAAGAATTTCCTCCGGTATTCCTCGTCTTGATACAATGCTATCTGGCAAAGGATATTTTCGTGGCAGTACTGTACTTGTTTCGGGAACCGCAGGTACCGGCAAAACAAGCCTTGCAGCACAATTTGTTGAAGCAGCTTGTAAACGCGGAGAGCGTGTTTTGTATTTTGCTTTTGAAGAATCACCAAGTCAGTTTATGCGCAATATGTCTTCCATAGGGATTAATTTAGATCCCTGGGTAAAAAAAGGTTTACTATCCTTTCACGCAACCCGCCCAACACTGCATGGATTGGAACATCATTTAACAACTTCTATCAAATTGATTAATGAGGTTGATCCGCAAGTTGTAATACTTGATCCTATTGATGCATTTGTTATAGGAGGAAACCAGACTGAAGTTAAAATTATGCTGCTTCGTCTTGTAGATTTTTTAAAGATGAGAAACATTACAGCATTTTTCGCTAGTCTAACTGATTCAGGTGCTACCACGGAACTTACAGATATGGCAATATCATCATTAATAGATACCTGGTTACTTTTGCGCGATATTGAAATAGGCGGTGAACGTAACAGAGGATTATATATTCTTAAATCACGCGGAATGGATCATTCAAACCAAATCCGTGAATTTATACTTACAGATCATGGAATTGAACTGCTTGATGTATATATTGGTCCTGAAGGTGTATTGACTGGTTCAGCCCGATTAACGCAAGAAACACAAAATGATGCTCAACAATTATCACGTAAACAAGAAATTGAACGTAAGCAATCTGAAATAGAGCTTAAGCGAGCTGCAACAGAAGCCCAGATTGTGTTATTAAAATCTAAATTTAAAACAGAAGAATCAGAAGCTCTCAAACTTATCGAAATGGAAAAAGCAGCTACTAGAAAGTTCTCAGAAAATCAGAAAAAAATGGCAGAGAGCAGAAAAGCAGATAAGTATATAAAAAAAACTTTGGTACAACTTAATAAAGTAAAATGATTTTTTTGTCCCCTGA
>CAZRMA010000587.1:0-2589 GCA_964600655.1 uncultured Ignavibacteriaceae bacterium | reverse complement strand
CGGCATATCGGTACCCCTGCTCATTGATATTCGGAGAAAGGCCGAGGCTTGATTGAGGACAGGCAACTATACAAAGCTCGCATCCTTTGCAAGTTTCCTTGTCTATTATTACTGTTCCTCTAATCATGATGGTAAAACTTTGTTTATTATTGATATTTCATTTGAAGCCCAAAAATCAACATACATGCCAGATAAAATTAATAGAGTTTAAGTTACAAAATCGAACAAAAGTGGATAATTTCAACACAATTAATTGCCATATACAAGAATGATTTTTAAGGGGTACTTCCTAAGTTCGAGAAGGGATTTTTGAGGATTTTTAAAGGAAATTTCAAGTTCCACAGATTGTTAATTTAAGTCTATCTATATATTGAATTAAGTATTTATTTAATATAAATTGAACAGCAATATGGAGGGTACTTTATATGAATCAGGGTTTCAAGGCAATCCTTGTTCTGTTATTAATACTGCTGTGTCAGCAAATTCAAGTTTACCCACAAAGTAATAGTTGGGAGAATTTCATTTCCGGAGGTAAAAAGTTTACATGTCTTGCAGAAGATAATAATTATATCTGGGCAGGAACTGATGTTGGTTTAATACGAGTTGATAAAAAAAATAATGAAGTTTTTATTTACGATAAGACTAATGGCTTACCTTCAGATAATATTACTGCAATTGCAATTGACAGCGTTGGAAATAAATGGATTGGAATTAGTGATTATGGGTTAAATGAATTTGATGGAGTCAATTGGAAATCATATTCCACAAAGGACTCTACTTTACCATCTAACAATATCTCAACTTTATATTTTGACAGAAAAGGAAATTTATGGATTGGTGCAAGCATTGAAGGATTTGGTGCTTTGATAAAATTTAATAAGGATAGTTTATTTGTTTATGATTCAAACAATTCGGCTTTGCCCAATAAAAGAATAGCAGATATTTGTGAAGATGACAGCAGCTTATGGATATCGACTCGAGGCGGCTTAGTTAAATTCGACGGCAAAAATTGGCAGTTGTTTAATACTTCAAATAGTGATTTGCAAACAGTAATTATAAATGATGTTGAAATAGATAATCAAAACAATAAATGGTTAGCAACCGGTAAAGGATTAGTTAAATTTGATGATTCAACTTTTACAAGCTATTATGAAAACACACCGCTTTATCAAAAAGAAGTAAAGAAAATTTCTATAGATAAAAACGGAAACATTTGGTCAGGGATTTTTGACGGCTTAGTTAAATTTGATTTGAATAATTGGACTACATATACAACTGATAATTCAGGGCTCCCGGCAAATGAAGTTGATTTAATAATAACGGATAATGACAACAATAAATGGCTGGGTACATTCGATTGGAACAACAATGGCAGGTTAGCAAAATTTGATGAACAGAATTGGACAATATTTAAAACCTGGAAAGGAGATTTAAATTCAAACTTTGTAAATTTTATTAAAGAAGACAGCAAGGGAAGACTTTGGATTGGCACTGAAGAAGGTTTAAGCTATGTTAAAGATAATACCTGGAAAGTTTTTACTTCAAACGATGCAATAAGCTCGCTGGATTTATTCAGGTTTACATCTTTTGCTGAAGACAGCACTGGCAATTTGTGGTTTTCTGTTTTAGGAGATGAACCTATAGAAGGTAATGCCCCTCCTCCTTCCGGATTATTAAAATACAATGGTAAAAGCTGGACTGAATATAGGTCAAATAGTACAGGGCTTCCTGTATTTCTGATTAATAAAATTGATTTTTCGGAAACAGATAATTCTTTGTGGCTGGCGACAACAATAGGGCCTGTAAAGTTCGATGGTAATACTTGGACTGCTTTAGATACAGTTGCAAGTATTATTCCCGATAAAGATATAACATCACTAAAAGTAAATGGAAACATAAAATGGTTTGGAACACAGTTTGGGTTAATAAAATACGATGGAACTAATTGGCAGCTCTTCGATATTTCAAATTCGGATTTGCCTGATAATTCTATTTATAACATTACAATAGACAAACAAAATAATTTGTGGGTTTCAACTTTTAAAGGACTGGCAAAGTTGAGTAATGATTCATGGACAATATTTGATAAAGCAAACTCGGGCTTGCCGACAAATAATATCATCAATGTAACCTTTGATAAAAACAATATAGCCTGGATTGCTACCATTGATGCCGGTGTAATGGAATATGACGGCAAAAATTGGAATAATTTTAATTCACAAAACACTCCGATTATAAATAATTATATCTCAGATATTGCAATAGACAGAAGTGAAAATGTATGGATTGGAGGAAGTGATTGGGGCATATCAGTTGTAAACGAAAACGAAATTGTGGCAGTTGAAGATGAAAATAATCAAACTCTGCCAGTAAGATTTTTACTTGAGCAGAATTATCCTAATCCATTTAATCCAACAACAAAAATAAAATACTCAATCCCAGCCCCTCCAAACCTCCCCAAAGGGGAGGCTTTAATACAACTAAAAGTATATGATATCCTAGGTAGAGAAGTAACAACATTAGTAAATGAAACGCAGCAGCCGGGAAATTATGAGGTAACATTTGATGGGAGTAATCTTGCTAGCGGAG
>CAZRMA010000586.1:0-2595 GCA_964600655.1 uncultured Ignavibacteriaceae bacterium | reverse complement strand
CATCGTACTTTTCTCTGAGTTCAATTAAGCCTTTGTAATAATCAACAAGCTCTTTGTTCATATCGGCATAATTAAAATTTATATAATTAGTTTCATTGTCCTTATCGTAACTGTTATGATCAAGCAAGTCAATATTTTTATCATCTGCTTTTGTATTGGCGGTAATAACTTTGCTTCGTGCAAATTCCTGCCCAGCATGAATCATCGTTATTCCTTGAGATGTTAAAAGGAATAAAGCACCAAGCTTATTCAATTTTAATTGAAGAGGAGTAAGCTTTGCATTTTTATCAACATCTGTTATTGGCTCCTCGGGATTAATTTCTTTTGTCCCAATGCGAATAAAATCTCCAAGCGTGTACCCGTCGTGAGACGCAAGATAATTAACCGAATGTTCTTTCTTTTGAAATAATCCAAATTTGTCTCTAACTAATGTTCCATTAACATAGCTTTTAATTCTATCGGGATTATTATTTCCAAACCACTTTCCGAAAATCCAGCCCTGCCCGGTAAAAGGATTTTCACCCTTCACTCCATTTCTAATTTGATCATTCCAGCTTCCCCATCCGCGAAGTGAAAATCCCATCGGATCATATCCTCCGCCCCATGGTTCACAAACAAAAACTACCTGCGGATTAATTTTTTTTGCTTCGTAAATTATTTCTTCAATCGTCTCCCAATCTATTAATTTTCCAAGATCGAATCTGAATCCATCAACATGATATTCTTTCATCCAGTAAAGAATACTTTCAATAATCATACGGCGAAGCATTGGCCTTTCGGTTTTTAAGTCGTTGCCGGTACCGCTTTGCGAAATATAATTTCCATGCTGATCAAGGCGGAAGTAATAATCTTTATCAATCTCTTTTAAATTTCCCAACTCATATTCTGACAGATGATTGTAAACAACATCCATCATTACTCCAATGCCTTCTTTATGAAAAGCTTTCACCATATCTTTAAAATCATTTACCTGTCTTGCCGATTGCCCGTTCCATTTATTCCATTCAATATCTTTTGTAACTTCACCGTAATAAGATTCAGGGGCAAAGAAAGCTGCTGTCATGTATCCCCAATGATTTCTTTCATAGGGATTCCAGGAATTATATTTTCCATTTAATGAATCGTCATATGGAGCTTCAATGTTTCCAAATTCCTGTGAAGGCAGTAATTCAACTGTATTAACACCGAGATTTTTTATATAATCAATTCCGCCTTTTTTTTCTTTTTCAATTAGGCCTTGATAGGAACCGAAA
Source organism: uncultured Ignavibacteriaceae bacterium (assembly GCA_964600655.1). Taxonomy (GTDB): domain Bacteria; phylum Bacteroidota; class Ignavibacteria; order Ignavibacteriales; family Ignavibacteriaceae; genus CAVSWT01. Next base: position 1,342 of record CAZRMA010000586.1, on the reverse strand, counting down.
TTTTTTGCCCCGGAAGAAGGATCTACGGTCATATCGCGAACATGCATTTCATATATTATCAAATCACGCCAGTCACGCTGAATCCATGAATCACCTTCCCAATCATAATCGTCTTCTTTAATCACAATTGATTTTCGAGGATTGAAATATGTATTTAAAGAGGCAACTGCTTTTGCATAAGGATCGACACACAGAACATCTTCGTCTTCTTCATCATTTTTATGAATGACTTTGTATCCGTAAAACAAACCGTATTTTTTTCCATCAATGGATGCTTCCCACACACCGTTTGCATCACGCTTCATTTCATGTTCAATTCCATTTTCATCTTCTACGTTTTTGAAAGTAACAAGTGTAACTTTTTCAGCGGTAGGTGTAAAAATTCTAAAAATAGTTTTACCATCTTCAATAAAAGAACCCAATCTTTTATCAGAATAATATTTATCTAATTCTTTAATCTTCTCTAAGTGCTGTTCTTTCTTAGACATAGGTTTCGTTTTAGTCTTATCTGAAATAAACAAGCTGTTTCCTTTCATATTATTCGTTAAAACTATTAAAGTAATTATTACAAAAAATGAACCAACATTCTTCATTTATATTATCGATGTTCCATGGTAAATATTGAATTCAATACAAATCTAAAATGAATATTAAATAGCTCTAATATGATATTTTATAAGATAAATCAATAAAAAAATATTATTATAATAAAATAATTTTATTCGCCAGCTAAAATTTTTCCATCAACAACAGGAGTTACGCAAATTAAAGGATTCTGAGGAACTTTAAATTCCTGAAAAATTTCTTCAAATAACTCAAACTGGCGGCCTTTTTTTTCAAGCTTTGCAAATTTATGGTAAGGCATATATTTACCAAATTTATCCGAAGGTGCATCAAACTTATAGGCTATTTCAAAATCTTCAACTGCTTTACTTTTAAGAAATTTTATTTTGTTATCGTCTCCGCCTTCTTTTTCATACGCAACTACTCTGAACTCTACCACATGATCATTATTAATTATCAAGTAAATATTTAAGATTATTTCATTCATGCTGCTTATTCATCAAGGTTACTCCGGTCAAAGCTAAGGCATACGCAAAAGCAAATTTGCACATAACACTTTCAATTGAATCTAAGGTTTCCGGTTTATTCATCCAACTTAGAATAAAAGCCGTAATAACCGGGATAGAAATTACAATTTGAGCAGCTAAAATTATTGCTGCAAATTTTTTCTTAATTCCAGACGTTCGAATTAATTTTAAAATTAAAATAATAATCACTGCAACTACAAGCGAATAATAAAAGAATCCATACAAATCTCCAAGCGGATAATTATATGTTG
>CAZRMA010000585.1:0-2604 GCA_964600655.1 uncultured Ignavibacteriaceae bacterium | reverse complement strand
GCATAACCAACCTGTTCATTTATAAATTTAATTGCATTTAATTGTCCATTAATAATTGAAGTAACTGGGAACCACGTTTTTCCTCCATTTGTAGTTTTTAAAGTTCCATGATCTCCCACGGCAAACCCTATAGTCGAGTTTGCAAAGTTGATGTCGGTAAATCCCCAAATTGAATCAATTTTATTTTGTGTCCAGCTAATCCCATAATCTGTGGACTTGTAGATACCCGAACGAAAGATTCCATCATAAAAACTAGTACAACAAAAGAGCTTTCCATCTTCCGTGATACAAATAGAACTTAAATTTAAAGTATCGCCAACATTACTAACCGACCAAGAATTTCCATCATCAGTAGATTTTATTATTGTTCCCTTTTCTCCCACCCCAATAAAAGTATTATTAGAAATATAAATTATATTGCTAATGTATTGATAAAATCCATTGACATTTATTTCAGTCCAGCTAATTCCACCATCGGTTGTATTATAAATTTTAGTGTTCCCAAATTCACCTCCCCAAAAATGAGAAAAGGCTATTCCTGTAAGCGAGTCTTTAAAAGCAAAACAATCTACATCTCTTTGAAAAGAATAAATTACATCCCAACCATTTTGTGCAAAAACATTTAGTTGTAAAATGACATATACAATAAAGAAACAGGATAACTTTTTCATTATTTCCCCAGTCTATTTTTCAAAATTATTTATTTAACTTAAGAATAAATCTTTGTTTGAATTTTTTCCAATGTAAAACTATGCTAAAAAAAATTTTCTTACTTCAATGGATCATAAACCGCCCATCCATTTACAGGAGGTAATTCAAAATCTGTTGTTTTACTTTTACCAATTTTAAGCTGTCCATTTGCGTGATAGTCAAACCAGCCATTTTGTTTTCCAATATTTACCTTCCATGAATTTTTAGGATGTCTGTTTACACAAACAATAACCCCATTGTCATATACCACCATCACTTGTCCCATAAAATCCTTGCTTGAAATATCCCCATAGGTTTTAGGGTGGCTCCTTATATAGTCAGTAACAGATTTCAAGGAATCGTTGTCATTGTATAAAATTTTAACCGGTTCAGCATTTGCATAATCATTTTGAACGGAGAAAACATATTCGTATTCAAGCTTTGCATGTGCTGTAATACTGTCATTATTGTCCCAGGTTAAATCCGGAGAAGGAATGTAACCTCCATGCCCGTAAGCTAATTCGGTGGAAATATATTGCAGCACAGTTTCCCTGGTCACTCTAGGCGTCTGATACTCATTGTCTGTGTAATAGAGAGGATAGTATCCCACTCCATGGACGAATGCTTTAGGTTTAAGTTTTAATAAATCGAAATCTACAATAAGTGGAAAAATATTTCCCGGGGCAAACTTACCAGGGAGTATAAGTCTTGCTTCTATATCATCCACGTAGCCCTGGTAGAAAATCTGATTTCCGCCTTCTCCTTGAACAGGCCCATCATGTTTTAGTCTGAGAGTATCGTATAATACACGATAGTTATTCATAGTTTCACGAAACATACCTGCATTTGTTACGGATGAATCATAGTCTACATAGTCAACTGAAGGAAGAATACTTGAATGCACATCTAAATAACAACCGTTTAAGTTTGGACAAGTTTTTTGAATTAAACTGCTCCAAATAGTTGTATAATATGAAGCTCTTGATGGCTTTAATAAATAAGACTGCTCTCCATTAATATAATTATTTTTGTATGCTTTAATTCTTTTCCCCTCTTGATTAAGTGCGACATCCGATTCTTTATATCCAGGACCCATAGAACAGCTATCGGAATTGATATAATAATCCACATAATTTTCATGCAGTCCAACGCGGTATTTATAAGAGCGCGCTTTGGAAATAACTGAATCAAGCATAGCGGTACCGCCATAATAATCGTTGGGCGGCAAAACACATGGTAGTCCGTCATCATATCCGGAGTAACCGTAGGATTTACCTGCGCCGTGATTAGCCTGCCAGTTATGAATTTGAAGCCAAATGTTTTCTACACCGGCTCCATACATTTTATCCATATATCTCTGGGAGGAGGGATTGATGAGCTGATTAAATGATGGGCGGTAATCCCAAATAATGCAATCAGCAGATTCCTTTTTATACTTTGAAACAGGATTAGAAATATTTGGAAATACATCAGTAATATTTTTTGAAGTAGTTAAATAAAATGTTTCAAGCATTCTGTTTCTATGAAAATTTGTCTTCATATTATATAAAACGGACTGCGCATATCTTACTGAACTTTTAGAATACTCTGATCCGTCATAAGCAAATGATTGAGATGCATTGCTAATTTCCCAATCCATAAAAAAGGAAGTAAAAATATTATTGCCATATAGTATGTAAAATAAGGGTAGATATGGGACAGCAATTGCTGCAGGATTGTTTACATGTTCACATCTATCAAGATCAAATGCTATAATTTTATCTGAATAAGCGCTATCGACTTCCAAACGAATTATTAGTGTTCTGCCATCAATATTAAATTTATATTTATACTTTATATAATCTCCTTTATAATTCATTTTCCAATATAAAGAGACAGTATCTCCATGAATTATCTTGTTGGCCAATAAATTAA
>CAZRMA010000584.1:0-2609 GCA_964600655.1 uncultured Ignavibacteriaceae bacterium | reverse complement strand
AACGGTCGTGAGTAACAAAGATACAAGTTCCTTTATAACCTGAAAGAAATTCTTCAAGCCATTCAATTGATTTTGTATCGAGATGGTTAGTTGGTTCATCAAGAATAAGCAAATCGGGTTTTGAAATTAAAGCACGGCAAATTGCAACACGTCTTTTTTCTCCGCCGGATAAAGTAGAAACAATTCTTTCTGCGGCCGGAGAATTTAAAGATTGAATGAGCATGTTAATTCTTTTTTCAAGATTCCATGAATCCATCCGCAAAATCAATTCTTCAAGATGATGCTTCCTAGGTGATTCATAATGAGTCTCCTCATATTCTTTAATTATGTTTAGCTCAGCTTGTGCTCCTGATAAGATATTTTCGTAAACATTCTCATTTTCATTTAAAGTAAACTCTTGCGGAAGAAAACTAACCACAAGATCTTTTTTCTTGGCCACGTCGCCTAAATCGGGAGGCATAAGTCCGGAAATAATTTTTAGAAATGTAGACTTACCAGCACCGTTTCTCCCCACCAATCCAATGCGGTCACCTTCATGAACGCTTAATGATGCTTTATTAAGAATAACCTGTTCACCAAAATGAACTTCTAATTCTAAACCAGTTAAAATAACGGGGGCCACGTTTTCGGGCATAAGTACGAATATTTGTAATAATAATTTAAGTTTCAAATATACTGCAAGCCTGGTAACTAATCATCAGAATTTTAAAGTTAATTACTCATCTTAGGCAACATGTTTACTTGTAAAGTGTAGGACGCTTCAAAACTGCAAAATTGTCAGACTGAGTTTATCGAAGGTTGACAATATATCACTAATTCACACTTCGACAAGCTCAGTGTGACAGTAAATTTTATTTTTGAGACGACCTCCTCTCAATATTGAGTAATAAAATAATAATTTGATATGTGGATTTATTAGCGTATTTTAGCCCACGTGATTTTTAAAAGTAGCCTTCACTCAATTACCTCTTTGATTGCAATTTTTAATAAATCTTAATTTAACAAAACAAGCCCCGGTAAAATGTATTAGTTCCTCCGAAAGAAGAACTGTTTTTACTTCGGCATATTTATAGAAAGCATTATGTCATTCGAAAATCTAAATGTTATTAAGCCGATATTAAAGGCTTTGGAACAAGAAGGCTACACAACTCCAACACCTATCCAGCAGCAAGCGATTCCTGTTATACTTGAACGAAAAGATATTCTTGGAAGTGCACAAACCGGTACAGGCAAGACTGCCGCTTTTGCAATTCCTATTTTACAAATTTTAAATGAGAAACGTGAACCGCTTAAACCAGCAGGAAGAGCATCACGATATAAACAAGAAAGAAAAATAAAAGCATTAGTTATCACACCAACACGTGAACTTGCCGTTCAAGTTGGGGAAAGCTTTAGTGTTTATGGAAAACATACCGGGCTTAAAAATACAGTCGTTTATGGTGGAATATCCCAGTATATTCAAACAAATAAATTAAGGAATGGCGTAGATATTTTAATCGCAACTCCCGGCAGATTATTAGACTTAGTTGAGCAAAAAATTATCAATCTTTCAAACATAGAAATTCTTGTATTAGACGAAGCTGATAGAATGCTTGATATGGGTTTTATCATTGATATCAAAAAGATTATTTCTAAGATGCCTGATAAAAGACAAACTCTTTTCTTCTCAGCTACAATGCCAAATGAAATTGTTAAGCTCGCAAAAAATATATTAACAAATCCTGTAAAAATTGAAATAGCTCCTGAATCAAAAACAGTTGAAGTAATAAGACAGGCTGTTTATTTTGTTTCAAAACCGGATAAGAAAAATTTATTGATTCATATATTGAAAAATGAAAATATTCCATCTGCGCTAGTTTTTACCAGAACAAAACGCGATGCAGATTCAGTAATGAAATTTTTAAATGATTCAAAAATACATGCAGATTCAATTCACGGTGATAAATCACAAGGCGCAAGACAGCGTGCATTGAATAATTTTAAATTACAGCGAACCAGAGTTCTTGTTGCAACCGATATAGCAGCAAGAGGAATTGATATTGAGAAATTATCTCATGTATTTAATTTTGATATCCCGGAATTTTCTGAAGCATACATTCATAGAATCGGACGTACAGGAAGAGCTGGTTTGGGCGGTACTGCGCTTTCGTTCTGTGATTCTCAGGAAAGATATTATCTTAGAGAAATAAACAAGCTTATAAAAATTCCGATTCCAATAGTTGAAGATCATCCATTTAAATCAAATAAAAATGATGAAGATTCAATTGATATTCCAATCAGAAGATTTAGATCTTCCAAAAAATCAGGTTCCTACAATTCAAACAAAAATTCTTCAAGGGATTCTTTCAAAACAAAAAAGCGATGGGTTAGAAAAGCAAGCAGCTTTAAAAAGAAAAAATCAGATTAATGAATGGAACAAATCGCCGGGATATTAAACCCGGCGTTCATGTAAAGATTGTTTTAAAAGAAGATCAGCGAACAGGGGAACTTACCAATGGTTTTGTAAAAAATATTCTTACAAAATCTCCACAGCATCCACATGGAATTAAAGTCAGGCTTGAAACCGGCGAAGTTGGCCGTGTGAAAGAGATTATGGTTGACTAAATTAT
>CAZRMA010000583.1:0-2612 GCA_964600655.1 uncultured Ignavibacteriaceae bacterium | reverse complement strand
TACAGCTTGGACATTTTTCCCAAAGTCCATCCGGCAAATCTTTTTTCTGAGTGTCAGGAGAAATATTTTCTTTTGTTCTTTTAAACCAGGGCATATTAGTTGCTCAAATTAATTAATCTTTTTCTACATCAGCTTTAATGATAAGAATTTTATTTGGTTCGTCAGGATCGTTTGAAGTTACAGCGATAGTTCTTGTTACTTCTCCCGATCTATTTTTTGTGTCGAATTCAACTTTAATTGTACCGTCTTTTCCAGGTTCAATTTCTTTATCGCTTAACAATGCCGCAGTGCAGCCGCATGAAGTATTAACCTTGTCTATTTTCAAAACAGATTTACCGCGATTTGTAAGTTTGAAAGTGTAATCAACAATTTTACCTTCTTTAACTTTTCCAAAATCATGTTCGGTTTCCGGAAAAAATATCCTCGGAATTGAACTTAGTGCTACTGAATCCTTCAGTTGAACATACCCATCAATTTCAATTTTGGTTTGTTTATTTCCTGGATCATTTGACTGAATATAAACATATTTGACCTGCTTGCCCAATTTGTATGCTGAATTAAATTCAACTTTAAGATTTGTTGATTCATTTGGAGCCAATCTATTTTTTTCAGGTTGCGCTGCTGTGCACCCACAAGTAGCATGAACATTTAGAATTAATAGGTCTGCTCCACCTGTATTGGTAATCGTAAAAACGTGATTAACTTTATCACCTTGAGTTATATATCCAAAATCATAGGTCATCGGTAAAACTGAAATTTTGGGAGGAAGCATTTGGCCTAATGAAAAAGAGGTAACAATTAACATCAAACAAAAAGTCTTCTTAAACATTTTTCTGTCCCTTAACAATAAAATTTTTAAAATAATTTGGTTCTAAAAAATCGTAATCAAAAGTAAGCAATGAATCACCAAATTGTTTACACCATTTAGCCACATACGAAGGTGTTGGCGAACTAAGATAACCATGAAAATTACTTTGAGAATTTAGCAAAGAATTTCCAAAAGTAATAGTATTTTGGCTAGTTAACTTAAAATCTTTCTTTTTTATGATCTGCAATTTTTCTACAAATATATAACTATTGTTTTTAATTTTAAACTTAGCGAAGTACAATTCCTCAACATTAACATTATTCGCAATAGTAAAAATGGTATCTTCAGGAAGATAATTTGAAATTTGAAATGCTAAAGCTTCGAAAGTAGGAACAGAAACTATTGGCAATCCTGAACCAAAAGCTAAACCTTTTACGGCGGACATTCCTATTCTCAATCCTGTAAACGAACCAGGGCCAGCAGACACTGCCACACATTTAAAATCGTTTAATTTTATACCGGAAGACTTGACTACAAAATCTATTTCTTCAAATAACTTTTCGGAATGGGAATTTTTTAAATTGATGTTTGCTTCAAAATATTTCTCATCGGATAAATAAACACAGGCACCACATAAATGCCCTGAGGTTTCAATCGAAAGTATTGGTTTATCTTCATTCATGATAATTTATATAAATTTCTCTTTTACTGTTTTCTTTAATCAATATTTCGATATCGATTCGCTTCGCCGGTAAAATTTCTTGAAACAAATTTCCCCATTCAATAAATGTAATTGCATCGGGATCATTTAAATAATCATTAAATCCTATATCATACAATTCTGTAATCTTTTCTATTCTATAAAAATCGAAATGATAAATTTTAAATTTGCCGGAGTATTCATTAACAATAGCAAAAGAAGGACTAGTTGTATTATCTATTCCGAATTTATTTAATAAGTTTTTAATGAAAAAAGTTTTGCCGGCACCTAAATTGCCATTTAAAACTATTACATCACCGCCCTTTAATTTTGATGAAAATTGCTCTGCCAGTTTTGCCGTTTCAATCTCAGAGTTAACAATAATTGGATTCTGAAATTCCAAATCTATCTTGGCTCCATCGTTATAACCGGTAAAATCATTTCTTCCAAACTGATTCCACCATGCTGAAAAGTATCTTTATAGTATGTCAAAAATTTATGGTAGTCAGTCGGATAAACAAAATAATAATCTTCTTTGGAAATAATATAATTTATAGTAACACCACGCTTAGGCAATTTGTAATCTTCAGGATTTTTTATAAATACAGCATGCTTATCATCAACTTTTAAATTACGCCCATACTTAAATCTAAGATTTGTCGATGCTTCTTTATCTCCCAAAACTTTTGCTCCGCGCAAAGAACGAATACTTCCATGATCTGTAGTAATGATTATTTTTACATTATCTATTTTGGATAAAGTGACTAAAGTTGAAAGTAATGATGAATGTTTAAACCAGCTGTTCGTCAATGATCTGTAAGCCGATTCATCGGGGGCAATTTCCTTCAACAAATCCGAGTCTGACCTTCCGTGAGCAATCATGTCCAAAAAATTCACAACCACTGCAGTTAAATGAGTATTTTTATATGATAAAATATTCTGTTCAAAATTTCTTCCAACTTCCGGATCAATGATCTTTATATATTTCAATTCATTTTGAAGTTTGATCCTTTTTCTATCAATTAAAAGCTGAAGTAATTCTTTTTCGTATTTATTCATGCTTCGTTCGTCATCGCCTCCTGATTGCCAAAGCGTAGGATAATG
>CAZRMA010000582.1:0-2615 GCA_964600655.1 uncultured Ignavibacteriaceae bacterium | reverse complement strand
ATTTTCAAGAAGCATTTGACGGAATTTAAATCCATCTATTTCAGGCATCATTATATCCGAAACAATAATATCTGGGACAATAAGATTAATTTTTTCGAAGGCTTCTTTTACACTAGATGCAGTCTCACATTCCAGCCCTTCTTTTTTTAAATTATATTGAAAAAGTTTTGAAAGAGATAGATCATCATCTACCAATAAAACTTTAGGAATAGTTTCAGTAAATGATTGTTCTAAATTTTTTTTAGCACCGTATACTTTATAAATATCGGCTTTGCGTAGTAATGCTTGAACTTTTAACAAAAGCTCATCAACATCAAATGGTTTGGTTATAATATCGTCTCCACCAGCTTCAAGCGCTTTTGATTTATCTTCAAGGCTGGTTTTCGCGGTTACAAAAACAAAAGGCAGAACTCGATGATTTTCATTCTCCCTTACCTTCTGACAGAATGTAAAACCATCCATCTCTTCCATGCTTACATCACACAGTACTAAATCAATTTTTTGATCCCTAAGATGAGAGAATCCTTCTTCGGCATTGGAAGCATCGAATACTTGGTAGTTATTATGTTTGAGGTGATGGCCAAGTAATTTTCTGATTATTGAATCATCGTCTATAACTAGTATCGATTTTTTTTCTTCGTTAATCATAAATTAAACAAAAATCTTTGCGCTTAGAGAAAAAGAAATGGTAAAGTAAAACACTATCACTATCTTAATTATAGATCAGGAAAAACTATTTATTGCTTCTTCCTTTGATTTAAATGATTCAAAAACTCTATACATACGTGTGAGCTCAAACATTGAATGAACTGCAGGCTGAAATCCAATTAGCCGCAAATCGCCTTCCAAAGCAGTTAATTTTTTTAATGCTACTACAAGTGTTCCAAGAAAAGTAGAATCTATAAACTCACATGCAGATAAATCAACAACAATTTTTTTGTTTCCTGCATCAATTTCAGCTATCAGTAGATTTTTAAACTCTTCTGCTTCCGAGAGTGTTGCTCTTATTATCTTCACCTGTATGTAATCTACTTCTCCTATTTTTTCTTTAAAATATTCCATAAAGCTTCACCTAACGATTAAATTTATATTTCATTCTGATGATCTATTTTCAATTTTATATTTATCCATTAATCTATAAATTGTGGCCCTTCCCAATTGGAGCTTTTTAGCAGCTTCAACAATGTTGCCGTTAGTAACTTCCAATGCATGTCTAATCGATTCCTCCTTAAGCTTTTCAAAGGGAATGATGTTATCATCACTAAAAAGAGGTGCTCCCACATCCATTATCGAAGAATACTCCCCAGACTTTAAGTGCGGCGGAAGATCCTCAACATTAATTACGTCACTTTCCGTTATTATTAGACACCTTTCGATTGTATTTTCCATTTCCCTTATATTGCCAGGCCATGAGTAATCATAAATAAGCTGCAGTGCTTTTTTTGAAAATCCCTTAATATTTTTATCAAGCTTCTTATTAAGAGCATCTATAAAATGATAGATGAGCACTAAAATATCACCCTTTCTTTGACGCAATGGTGGAATGAAAATGGGGAAAGAATTTAAACGGTAATATAAATCTTCCCTAAATTCTTTTTGTTCAACCGCTAGTTTTAAATCCCTATTGGTTGCAGAAATTATTCGTACATCAGATTTAATTAATTCAATTCCTCCAACTCTTTCGAATTCTTTCTGTTGAATAACACGAAGCAGCTTCGCTTGAAGCAGCATTTCAAGTTCACCTACTTCATCTAGAAATAGAGTCCCTCCATCCGCCAATTCAAATTTACCAATCTTACGTTGATGTGCTCCTGTGAAGGATCCTTTCTCATGCCCAAATAATTCACTCTCAAGCAGTTCACGTGGAATTGAGGCACAATTTACTACTATAAAGGGTTTGTCTTTTCTTCTGCCGTTGTAGTGAATTGCTCTGGCAATTAATTCTTTGCCGGTTCCGCTTTCACCACTTATTAAAACCGTTATATCATTATTAAGAACTTTAGTAACTAATTTAAAAACTTCCTGCATTTTCCCGTCAGAAGAAATTATATTATCAAAACTATATTCTCTCTTTACATTTTCTTTTAAGCTTTCAAGTTCCCTGCTTAAATCATAACTTTTAATAGCATTTTTAATAGCTGGTTCAAGCTTTTGAATTTCAATTGGCTTAGGGAAATAATCAAATGCGCCGTAACGTATAGATTCAACTGCTACTTCCACGCTGCCCTGTGCAGAGAGCATTATTACTGGCAAGTTCTCATCCATTGCTTTAATTCTCTTAAGAGCTTCAAGTCCATTTAATCCAGGAAGCATAATATCAAGTAATATTAAGTCCGGTTTCAAGTTAAGCTTTTTTAAAGCATCTTCGCTGTTTGAAAAGACTTCAACATCATATTGCCACTTATCTTTCACCCAGTAAGTTAGCAACTTTGAAATCGCAATTTCATCGTCAACAATAAAAATTAATTTGTTCACTTAAGGTCCTTAATTTTGTTAAACTTTTGCGGTTTAGGCAATTTCACTAAGCAAGTCGTTCCATGATTCAACTTGCTTTCAATTTTAATAAATCCTTTATGCATATCTAAAATATGTTTTACAAAAACCAATCCCAAACC
>CAZRMA010000581.1:0-2624 GCA_964600655.1 uncultured Ignavibacteriaceae bacterium | reverse complement strand
CTATGCCTCAAATGCCAGGCGGCGGTATGGGTGATATGGGCGGAATGTATTAAAATATAATTTCATCAAATGATTAAAAAAGGCGATTCTTTATTAGGGTCGCCTTTTTATTTCCCGATTTGTAAAGATTAATTGCCGATAAAAATAAAATGGCTTTTAAACGTATCTAATTGTTTATGCTCAAAGCCAGCCTTGTAAAATAATTTTTTAATCGTATAACAACATCAAATTTTTTCTGCGGATTTATACCTCATGTTTCACCTTAAGCCAGTTCAAGTGGCAGCTGCACTTTTCAGATACTTTATCAACTAACAATATTTTTTATGCAACTGATTTTTGCAAAGTAAAGCTAAACTTTGATCCTTTTCCTTCTTTACTATCCACCAAAATATTGCCGCCGTGCATTTCAATAAATTCTTTGCAAAGCAACAGGCCCAACCCCGTACTCGCTTCTCCATCGGTTCCTTGCGAACTTACTTTCTCTTCTATTTTGAAAAGTCGTTTAATGTTTTTATCAGCCATTCCAACTCCATTATCTTCAACTGAAACTTCAATTGTTCCATTATTAGATCGTTCGGATTTAAGAATAACTTTTCCACCCTTTCTTGTGAATTTAATTGCATTAGTTAAAAGATTTCTGAGTACAGTTCCAATCATTTTTTCATCTGCCAAAACTTTTTGTGTACCAACAATCTCATTATTTATTGTAATTCTTTTTTGTAAGGCTCGTTGGTTTACTGATTCTATACTTTGCAAAACCATCTTAGATAAATCAGCATCAATAGGTGTAAAATTGATAGAACCTCTCTGTACTTGAGCCCATTCCAATAAATTTTCTAAAAGTTTATAAAGATTATTTGCAGCTTCATTAAGTAAATTACTATTTTCAACAAACTCTTCCGATGTAAAGTTCTCCCTGCTGTCAGACATTAGTTCAGTTAGAGTTAGTAAACCATTAAATGGGCTTCTTAAGTCGTGCGCTATGATGGAAAAGAATTTATCTTTTTCCGCGTTTAATTTAACAAGTTGTTCATTTCTTACCTTTATTTCTTTTTCTGCCTGATTGCGATCAGTAACATCTCTAAATACGCTTAGAGATAAAGTCTGCTGGCCCGGCATATCTAAAAATGTATTTGATAATTCAAGAGATACTTTTACACCATTCCAAAGTAAAATATCACGGTTTAAATTTTGAGGAATTGATCGGGTTCTAAACCGCTCACCATGTTTCCGTAGAACTTCTGATTGGGCAGCCTGTTCATAGACAACACTCATCATGTTACCTTCAATTTCTCCTTTTGCCTTTCCCATCAATTTGCAGTATGCATTGTTTGCTTTTAAAACTACACCGGTTTCATTTGTTATACGCATCCCATCGGTAGCATTTTCCCAAACCATTCGGAATTGTAATTCATTTTTGCGAAGCGCTTCCTCAATTTGTTTGCGCTCTGTAATATCACGAATAATACCGGTAAAAAATTTTCCTTTTGATGTTTCCCATTTTGCCAAAGATAACTCTAATGGAAATTTTTTTCCGCTTTGGTGCAATCCGTGCAATTCAACAGTATTGCCGATAACATGATGTTCTCCTCCTGACTGCACTCGTCTCATTCCATCAATATGATTTTCGCGATAACCTTGTGGAATTATTATATCCAGGTTTTTGCCGATTATCTCTTCTTCCAGATAGCCGAATATTTTTTCCGCACCGCGGTTCCAATTTTTTATTATTCCTTCAATGTCTGTTGTAATTATAGCATCATTAGCAGATTGAGCAACGGAGCGAAATTGTTCTTCACTTTCTTTAAGTTTTAGTTCAGCTAATTTGCGGTCTGTAATGTCCTGGTTAATTCCATAAACCGTATGTGTATTTCCGAATTGATCTTTTATTGCCTTAAATCGAACTATTATATTCGTATAATCTCCGTTATCACATAATGCTCTTGCTTCTAACTGTCCTATATAATTGGGGTCAGATGAACCGATGGCTTCCTGCAAATTTTTACCTACCAGCATTGCATCATCAGGATTGACAAATCTTCTGACAAATTCTTCCACACTCATGATATTACCGCCTTGTTTTTCGGTGGAGGACCCGTGAATTAGCCGGTAATATTGGTCATTAAAAGTAAAATTCCCCGATTTAACATCAAATTCCCAATAACCCAGTTTGGCTATTTCTGCTGCAGATGATAAATTATTTTCTAATTTTTTACGTCCTGTAATATCACGGCAACTGGCATAGATTGTACCATCTGGTAATAAAACACCGTTTAAGTCAGTTGAAATGTAATCGCCGTTACTTTTTAAAAGTTCAATTTCAACAAAGGTTTTTTCTTTGTTAAGTACCTGTTTGAAAATCTCAAAATATTCCTCTATTCTATCAGGTGGTGCTATATCTGCAATCGTTTTTTCTTTCATCTCCTCCGGTGTAAAACCAAGCATGGTTGTTACTGCCTTATTTGTATAGATGTACTTACCTTGCTGATTTGTCACGAATATGGGATCAGGAGAATTATCAATTATTGACCGTATTTTTGCTTCACTTTCCTGTAAGGCTTTCTCCGTAAGTTTGCGTTCGGTAATATCTTCAATTACCGCCTGGATCATTGGTTGATCGTTAA
>CAZRMA010000580.1:0-2630 GCA_964600655.1 uncultured Ignavibacteriaceae bacterium | reverse complement strand
TAATGATTCCTACTCAACTATCGCTTTAAATTTAAAGTATAGAATGTCTTTGAGCTTTGCACAATTTGATTTTTTTCTTGGAATAAGTAATTTGACCAATTCAAAGTACAACAGTTCGATTATTTCTAACGCTGCTCAAAATAGATTTTATGAACCGGCTGCCGGCAGAAGCTGGTACGGCGGCCTATCAATTAATTTTAATTAAAACTGAAAGGAATGACTATGAAAAGATTTCAGCCTTTAAATAATTTATGGATGATCTTTTTATTTTTTATTTTTAATATCACATTATTTGCACAAGACAATTCCAAAAAAGTGAATCCCGAAATATGGGTCCGTCCTGGTTATGAATTATCAGTAGCTGTAAATTCTGAATTAGGGCCGAGGCATATGGCTTTAGGGCCAGACGGCACGCTATATTATACAACAACTCCCAACAAAATAATTATGGCCGCCAAGGATAAAGATGGCGACGGATATTATGAAACCGTCACAAAATTTTATGAATCAGAAAATTCAGTTTATTATCCATTTTGGTATGATGGTGAATTATGGTATTCAGAAAGCGGTGCAATTTATAAATTGAGAGATAAAAATAATGATGGCGTTGCTGATGAAAGAGAAACTGTTTTTCCAGAAAACACTCTTGCTAACGGAGGCGGGCATTCATGGCGCCCAATTTTAATTCATAAGAATAAAATATACACCGCAATTGGAGACCCAAAAAATTTGAGCGATCAAACAAATACTGACAGGGAAAAAATTTGGGAGTACGATTTAAATGGGAAAAATAAAAAACTTTGGAGTTCAGGAATCCGTAACACAGAAAAATTAGTCGTTCGTCCCGGCACAGATGAAATTTGGGGAATGGATCATGGAAGTGATTGGTTCGGCAGAGAAGTAGGCGATGAAAGAGGCAATCAACCGATTACCGATTACAATCCTCCAGGTGAAATGAACAAATATATAGAAGGTGGATTTTACGGACATCCATTTCTTGTCGGTAATAGGGTTCCGCGTTATGAGTTTATGAATAGAAGTGATTTAATAGATCTTGCAAATAAAACAATTGTTCCTGAATGGTGCAGCGGAGCTCACTGGGCGCCTTGTGGAATGATGTTTTATACAGGTGATCAATTCCCGAAAGAAATGAAAGGTGATGCATTTGTTGCTTATCATGGATCGTGGAATAGATCTGTTAAAGCAGGTTACCAGGTGACCAGAGTTTTATTTGAAAACGGAAAACCTTATGGAGAGCTTCCTTTTGTTAAATTTTTAACTGATGATCAAAAAGTATTGGGAAGACCGGTTGATGTAATTCAAGCTCCTGATGGAACTTTGTTAATAAGTGATGATGGCAATAGAGAGGTTGATGGCTATAAGATGAATAGAATTTACAGATTGAAATTCGTCGGGGACAAGAAATGATTTCCCATTTCGTTGTCAAAATTTCTCTTCTAATGATAATATTTTATTCTTTTTCATTTGCTCAAACGGATATAAATAAAATTGAAAACATTACTTTGTCACCTGTTCCTACATTTAAAGATAACTGTTCACGCTGCCATGGTGATGAAGGAGCAGCTTATGGTAAAAATTTTGGAAACTTAGAAGATGATTCTCTTAAACTTGTTGTAGAAGATATGATGTTCGGCCCAGGGGCTTTAAATCCAGACTCTACAGAAATTAATGCTATGGTCAGTTACAATAAATCAATTAAGGAAGATAAACCATTTGCTTCAGTAATTAATTCTAAATCTTTTTTAGATGGAAAAGATAAGAGCTTAAAAATTAGTGCTTCACCTAAAGCTGAAATAAAAGTAAATAATAGTGATGTAAAAGTGATTTCGGCAAATGGTATTTGGGATTTAAATTATGATTCGAATAAAATTAAAGAGATAATAATTACCATAACAAGAGATAAAAATTCTTCGATACTTAAATTCCCTGAAATGCTATGGACTAATTAATCTTTGCAAATTTTATTGTGAATGATAATTCTATATAAATTTGGATTGATATGTGTTTCTATTTATTTTTATACCTACTTAGTTGTTGAGCTAAAAATTCATCTGAAGTTTTTAATTCTTGGGGTTTAAAGGGAATTAATATGTATTTATGTCCTATTACGTGTGGATTTTTTGCCCCTGCCAATGTCATAGCAAATTTTAAAGAAAAAAAATGAAAAACAATTTTTTTATATCGTGTGTTCTAATAATTATTATTTCAATTTATGGCTGCTCAAGCTCAAATATTAGTACATCCCGGGATGAATATTTTATTAATTGGCCTGAAGGAAAATCTCCTCAAACAATTGGAAAGTTAGTAGCTGAACATTTTATTGAAACTCCTCATTCAAAGATTAATAAACTAAATCCCGGTAAAACTATTACTTATCCTGAAGTTTGTACCTGGTTCGGAGCTTTAAAATTTGCTGAAGCAACTAGTGATTCCACTTTGCTTAAACAATTGGCTCACCGTTTCGAGCCTTTATTGGGAAAAGAAGATACTCTCATTCCCAAACCGGATCATGTTGACAATACTGTCTTTGGCTCGGTTCCTTTGGAGTTATATATTCAAACAAATGACATTAGATATTTGAAATTAGGAAAGATGATTGCTGATAAGCA
>CAZRMA010000579.1:0-2630 GCA_964600655.1 uncultured Ignavibacteriaceae bacterium | reverse complement strand
ACTTCTGCAGCTCTCTGGAATCAACAATATTTAGTTTAGCGTTTTTTTTTATTAGCTTATTAACCGCATTGAGAAAAACAAAGTTTTATTACCCATTGGATATATATTTTGCTTCTCACTTTAACAAGAAAAAATTATTTCTATGAATAACGGAAAGTTCAAAAAGTATTGGATCATTTCCGGAACCCTCGCCTTTGTAATATTATTTGCATTCCTGGTAGTTGAAATTTATACGCGGACAATTGAAGATGAAAAAAAAGATTACCAGCTTCAGCAATTAGAGATGGCTAAAAACGCAGCGCTTGGAATAAGCTATCTCCTCAATCATATTTCCAATGATATAAATTTCCTTTCATCAATTCCTGAAATAAAAAAGATGAACATTAATTCTGATAAATATTTAAATAAATTTTTATTATCGTATGAATCAAAAATAATAAGTTCAATTTTTCTCTGTTACAAAGATGGAAAATTACTCTGCTCCTCTGGAATTCAAATTCCTGAACTAACAAAAAAGCACTTACTGGAGATAATCACTTCAAAAAGAAATAATCCGGAAACCTATTTAACAAAAGTAATACGGGATGAAAAAAATGAAGACAGCACAGAAGTCTATTTTGAAGTTATTGTTCCCATTATAAATGATGTACCAAAAGATTCAAATAATATAACCGGCTACTTAGGCTATTTAATTAATTTTAATTTGTTGGTTGAACAGTATATAAAACCGCTTAAGCTGAGTAAGCAGGATTTTGCCTGGATAATTGATTCAGACGGCAGACTAATTTATCATCCCAATCATCATGAAATGCTTTTCCGCTCAATAAATAATACCACCAAAGAATGTTTTGATTGTCATGTTTCTTTCAACGCTCAAAAAACAATGTTAAGCGCAGTTAGTCCATCTATTGGGGAATACAAGGTTATAATAGATCAGCCGGCTAAAGTGATGGCTTACTACCCTATTCATATCCTGAACGAAAAATGGATATTGGTCATCTCCGCTGATGTTTCAAATGTAACTAAAAGCTTGAGAGGAAAATTTCAAATCTTTTTTATTTTAGGATTCGTTATACTTGCTGTAATATTATTCTTCAGCGTCTTAATCTATTATGTAAATTTAAGAAGAATACGGGCGGAAGAAGCAAAACGAAATCTTGAGCAGGTGCAATTATACCAGGAACAATTAAACCAGGCATCCAAAATGGCATCAATTGGGGAACTTGTTGATTCCGTTGCACATGAAATTAATACTCCGGCTGGAATTATATCCGCACACATTGATGGATTAATGTTAAAAGAAAATTATACCGGGGCTTTAGGAGATGTTTTGAATATTATCAAACGTCAAACATTAAGAATAAGCGATTACACCAAAAGCTTATTAAACTTTTCACAAAGAATGGCTTTTAAGCCTGAAGTAACTAATATAAAAGATCTGATTGAAGAATGTTTATATTTACTCGGGCATCGTTTTAAAGCCAAGCAAATAAACATTGTAAAAAAATATAATGACAACATACCTTTAATTAAAGCAGACCAGCGGCAGCTTGAACAGGTTTTCATGAATATTTTTAATAATGCTGTTGATGCCGTTAGCAGCGACGGAGAAATTAAAATTGAAATTCATACAGGAAAAGGAAATGATCACGAAGGAGTTGAAATAATAATTGAAGATAATGGAGTGGGAATTTCCAAAGAAAATATTGATAAAATTTTTAATCCTTTTTTCAGTACAAAACTAAAATCAAACGGCACGGGACTTGGGCTTTCAATTGCAAAGGCGATTATCACCAGGCATAAAGGAAACATTTCATTAAAATCAATTGAAGCAAAAGGAACAACTTTTAAAATTTTTCTCCCATTAAAACCGGAGTAATATTAAATGGAATCACAAACTTTTCCAGCAAAGATTCTTGTTATTGATGATGAGACTGATATGCTTAGCGGTTTTACAAGTATTTTATCTGCGCTTGGCCATAAGTCTATTCCTGTTTCCGATGGCTTTTCAGCAATTGAACATCTTAAAAATGACGAGTTCGATTTAATCTTTTGCGATTTGTTAATGCCGGGTTTTAACGGAACAGAAATTATAAAAGAAGCCTCAAAATTAGCACCGAAGACTCCTGCAATAATTTTTACTGCTTATGGAACTATCGAAAGAGCTGTAGAAGCAATGAAAGCGGGAGCTTTTGATTTTTTGGAAAAACCTGTGGACACTAATAAGCTAAAGATTATTATTGAAAAGGGATTAAGGCAGCGGGTATTATATAAAGAAAGAGAAAATTTATTAAAACAGCTTGATGACAAATTTCACTTTGATAACATAATTGGTAAGAGCAGTGAAATAAAAAAAATATTTGATTTAATAGAATCTGTCTCAAATACAGAAGCAAACATTTTAATTACCGGAGAAAGCGGTACAGGAAAAGAATTAATTGCCAGAAGCATACACGCTCACAGCAGCAGGAAATCAAGTCCGTTTGTACCCATAAACTGCAGTGCTCTGCCGGAACATTTATTTGAAGCGGAATTATTCGGATATGAAAAAGGTGCTTTCACAGATGCTGGTAAAAGAAAAATCGGCCTGCTTGAATACGCGAACAACGGGACATTTTTCCTGGACGAAG
>CAZRMA010000578.1:0-2637 GCA_964600655.1 uncultured Ignavibacteriaceae bacterium | reverse complement strand
CAACATCGCCGTTATTTTTCCCGTTTGTATCACCAAAAAATTTTTTCCATTGATCGGGAACTTCAGCAGGATTTTCTTGATACTGTTTATATAGATATTCTACAAACCAGGTATTAGCTCCAAATTTTTCTAATTCTTCCTGCTGCTCTTTTGTTAGTTCTTGCGTTTTCATTTTATATTAATTATTTACTATTAGAAAATATTTTTTAATTTAAGATAGTCACTTTTCATTAAACACAAATATCTTTGCACACATAATTATTAATTTGTGTTAATATCAACTAAAAAGCATGGATTTTCTGCTTTTTAATTTAATAAAGTTGCTGTTTTATTGTAATGCAAAATTAGTTAGTTAAAAATAAGATTATGATTGATAATAACGAAATTTCTAAATTGAGAAAAGAATACTCTTTAACAGAGCTTAGAAAAAAAAATGTAAATAAAAATCCATTCGATCAATTTTCAAGGTGGTTTCAAGATGCTGTAAAATCTAAAATTGAAGAACCTAATGCAATGATTTTAGCCACAGCTGATAAAAACGGAATTCCTTCTGTTAGAGTAGTACTTCTAAAAGGTGTGAATTCTGATGGATTAAAATTTTATACGAATTATAATAGTCAAAAGGGAAGAGAATTATCTGAAAACCCTAATGCGTCTTTGCTATTTTTTTGGCATCCATTAGAAAGACAAATAAGAATTTCTGGAAAAGTAATAAAGCTACATGTAAAAGAATCTTCTGAGTACTTTAAAACTAGGCCTTACGAAAGCCAAATAGGAGCCTGGGCATCTAAACAAAGCAAAGTTCTTAGTAGTAGGGATGAATTAGAAAAAAGATTTGAAGACTTAAAGTTAAAATACAAAGAAGGGGAAGTTCCTTTGCCTCCGAACTGGGGTGGATTTAAATTAATTCCTCAGACATTTGAATTTTGGCAAGGAAGACAAAGTCGCTTGCATGACAGAATTCGTTATGTTAAAAATGAAAATAATTGGAGAATTGAACGAGTATCTCCATGATATTAAAAATTTGTAAGAATTTTAGCTGATTTTTCCGATCTAGCCAAACTGTAAATCCAAAGTTGGAAAAATCTTTTCAACAATTTTCCCAACGCAAATCGATTCTCAATCTATTTAAATAGATTCTAATAACCATAAGCAATGGTATAAAAAGTAAACTATTGTTAATAATAGATCGATAATTGATTGTTGTATAAACATTAAAGGTTAACTATGTTACCAACTAGGGAAAATTTAATTTGGAAGAAAATGGTTTTAGGAGAATTGCACGTCAAGGCTAAGACACTCGGAGCAAAATTCATGATGAACAGAATTATATTAGAAGTGAAAAATGATCCTTCTACTTCAAATATACAAAAATGCATAGATGAGCTTTATGAATATTTTATATCAAATGAAAATATCATTCAATCTGAGTTTAATGAAACCTAAGGAAGCATATATATGAAAAAATTATTACGAATCAAGGAAGTCATTTCTAAAATTAATAATGGGGACATGTTGATTTTAGCAGCAGATGAAAACTTACTTAATCAACTGCCAAAAGGAAACTGGATTGGCGGAACGATTCCATATTTTATGGGGGATGATGGCGGCATATTTACTAAAGATGAAATATTTGTCGACGATCTTCCTGACTTTGTTAAAAATGTCAAAATAAAATTTTACAATGAAGAATCGCTTCCTGGCATAGCTGGTGATGCTTACGAAAACGGTTATACGGTTTTAATCATTCCAGGTTTCAGTTCTCTTCACACTTCATTTGCAGAAAAATCAAATCAATACAAAGATATATTTTCAAATCCTTTAGTTGGATGGATTGCGGGAATTGACTTGGCAGATGTTGGCAGAATTAAGCCTAAAGTTTATAATGGTGTTGAAGCAGAAAGCTCAATTTCAAAATCTGTAGCAATGCATGTTGAATTGCCAAGCAATAAAATTCCCACTTTAGATATTGTGAATTTATTTGAACAAGGTAATGGGAATACAATTACTTTTAACGAAACGGGATTTAAAGTTAACCATTGCTTTATAAATGGAGAAAAGAAAAATTTTGCTGACTATCTAATTGAATCACAAATTGATTTACGTTTACCTCTTGTGGCAAATGACTATGGTGCGATGATTAACACCAGCTTTAGTGAGATAGACAAACAAAATAAATTTGTAAGTTTCTATGCTCCAGTCTTTAAGGATGTAGAATACAAGATTGCTAAACCAATTAAAAATTATGTTAGCACTTTCATACAGCAAGTTTCAAGATTGAATATAACTCCGGTTTTTTCATGTAATTGCATATTGAATTATCTTTATTCTGAGCTTGAGGGAAAGAAAACCGCTAATATAACCGGTCCTATGACTTTTGGTGAGATTGCTTATCAGTTACTTAATCAAACAATGGTTTATCTTAATATAGAAGACATTTAATCGCTGACAATCTTAATAATTTTTTTTTCAATAATTTCCTTATTCCTTAATCATATCAATTTTTTCACACCAGGCTGACTTAATGTTTTCCGTTTCAATGTAATCCTTCCATTTTTTCTGAAATAATTTTTTGTGTAGTTAAATAATTTAATTTGTGATGGTGGCATAAATCGGACTCAATTCAAACAATTATCT
>CAZRMA010000577.1:0-2646 GCA_964600655.1 uncultured Ignavibacteriaceae bacterium | reverse complement strand
ATGCAATTATTATTTATACAATTTCACATAGTCATAAATCAGGTATGGGAATAACACTAAGTGGTCCGCTCTAAAAAGTTCAAAATTATTTAATTACATTTTTTTTTACTTTCCTTTTTCAAAGGTATTTTAGTTTAATTACCTTCATTAATAATTAGATTGAATATCTATCCGCTTTAATATATAATAAAAAGTATGATTTAGATTCATCAAGGTTAAATTGAAGCTTAACAATATGAAAACTTTTATATTAATTCTGTTTGTTCTTTTATCAGCCAATCAACTTTGGGCTCAATACACCAACATAATGGTGAATGAAAAGGGAAGTACAAAACCGGAAGAAGTAACTATTGCAATAAACACAGTCAAACCAAATGAATTAGCTGCCGGCGCAAACATTGTCTATTCCTATAATTCATCTGACGAAGGTAAAACTTGGGTTCAAGATAGTATGTCTTCTACTTTAGGAGTTTATGGCGATCCTTGTGTTATATATGATGGGCTTGGGAATTTATATTTCGCTCATTTGTCTAATCCGGCTAATGGTTACTTTATTGATAGAATTGTTGTTCAAAAATCCACTGACAACGGACTTACCTGGGATGATGGTAAAGGCATTGGACTTAACTCCCCTAAAAATCAAGATAAAGAATGGCTTGCTGTTGATCTCTCAAATGATAAATACAAAAATAATCTTTATGTAAGCTGGACTGAATTTGATTCTTATAATAGTCCAAATCCAATGGATAGTTCAAGAATTTTATTTTCAAGATCAGTTGATCACGGAGAAAGCTGGAGTGAACCGGTTAAAGTTAGTGATAGAAGCGGAGATTGTTTAGATAGTGACAGCACAGATGAGGGTGCAGTTCCAACAGTTGGGCCCAATGGTGAAATTTATTTAAGCTGGGCTGGCCCTAATGGAATTATGTTTGATAAATCAATCGACGGCGGGCAATCTTTTGGGAAAGATATATTTGTCACAAATCAGCCTGGCGGATGGGATTTTAATGTTCCGGGAATTTTTCGATGTAACGGATTGCCAATTACAGCATGCGATACAAGCCACTCAGCATATAGAGGAAACATTTATATTAATTGGTCTGATCAAAGAAACGGAACTTCAAATACAGATGTATTTATTATTAAATCTACTGACGGGGGCAAAACTTGGGGCAGAGTTATAAAAGTAAATGATGATAAAACAGACCGACAGCAATTCTTTACCTGGATGACTATCGATCAAACCACGGGATATATTTATGTAGTTTTTTATGATAGAAGAAATACTACCGGCACTCAAACAGATGTTTATGTTGCAAGATCAAAAGACGGCGGAGATACTTTTGAAAATTTTAAAGTGAGTGAAACTTCCTTTACTCCAACATCCAATATTTTCTTTGGAGATTATACGAACATCGCAGCATACGATAAGAAAATTTATCCAATCTGGATGAGGCTCGATAGTAGTGCTTTAAGCATCTGGACAACTCAAATTATTGATTCAACTATTTCAGGTGAAGAGAAAAATCAAAAGGTTATATTAGACTTTTCATTATATCAAAATTATCCCAATCCTTTCAATCCTTCTACAACAATAAGCTGGGAGTCACCTGTCAGAGGATGGCAGACATTAAAAGTTTATAATATGTTGGGGGAAGAGATAGCGACTCTTGTGGATGGATATAAGCAAGCCGGAATACACGAAGTTGAATTTAACATAAATGTAGAGGCGAATAATTATTCGCCCTTGCCTAGCGGTGTTTATTTCTATCAGCTTATAGTTGGTAATTATATTCAAACAAAGAAGATGATGCTTTTAAAATGAGAGGTAATGAAACCTTCAAGGTCTTTGCTTGTCAAAACATTCACTTTTAAATTATGTTGGTTATTAATTCCCAAAAGACCTTGAAGGTTTAGGACAACAACTAAAATATTTCTTACCTCATAATTAAATCCCAATTTCACTATATTTATAAATAAAAAATTACATGCATTTGTTATGTTGTGTCCAGTTTGCGGGGATCATCTAATTATTCTTGAGCTCGAGCAAATCGAGATTGATTATTGCCATTCTTGCGGCGGTATATGGCTTGATGCAGGTGAACTTGAATTACTACTTGAAGATTCCGCTGAAAAAGATATTGTGCTTTCCGAATTAAATGATATAGCTAAAACAGATGAGAAAAAAATCAGATGCCCAATTTGCAGGAAGAAAATGATTAAAGTCTTAATTGAAAGTAAGGATCCAATTATCATAGATAAATGTAAACGCGGTGATGGACTTTGGTTTGATGAAGGTGAACTGGAAACAGTTGTTGAGCAAGGTAGTCTGGATAAAAACAATAAGGTTATCCAATTGCTTAAAAGTATGTTTGAGCATAAATTAAAATCAAATTAGCAAGGAGGTTTGAAATGCTAATTCTTGTTGTAATTTTAGTATTAATTGTTCTTTTTGTTTTTTATTTAATATCAATATACAACTCATTAGTTGGATTAAGAAACCAGGTTAAAAACGCCTGGTCGCAGATCGATGTTCAATTAAAAAGAAGGCATGATTTAATACCAAACTTAATTGAAACAGTTAAAGGATACATGCATCATGAAAGAGAAACACTTGAATCAATAACTAATGCGAGAAGCCAGGCG
>CAZRMA010000576.1:0-2646 GCA_964600655.1 uncultured Ignavibacteriaceae bacterium | reverse complement strand
TAAATGTTAAAGAGGGATATCAATCAATTAAACTAAAAAATGATTCCTTAAAAAGTTGGTGGACTACTCTTTATAATGTGGAAAAGGATTCAAGTAACCAGATATATGCAGTATTGGATGGTGATTATGGACTATTAACTTTGTACACAAATCCTTCGGGAGCTAATGTTTACTTAAATGATTCATTGATCGGGGAAACCCCTTTAAATGAATGCAAAGTAAAAACTGGTACCTATAATATTAAAATTAAAAAGGAAAATTATATACTTTGGGAAAAGTTTATTGAAATTGCTCATACGATGAAAAAGATGAATATAACTTTAAGTAGTTTATTTGGATCACTATCTTTTAACAATATTTCGGCCAATCAAAATCTTTATCTTGATGGGAAACTTTTAAATAGTAACAACTTAGAAAATTATAAACTCCCAATTGGGAATCATGAGATACAACTGGTCGATACCAGATTAAACAAAAGGATTTCCGATGACATTGATGTGAATACTGGCAATCACTATGATGTTTATTTTAATTATGATGAATTTTCATTTAAACCCCTCCTATATTCTTCAGTTGTGCCAGGCTTGGGTCAAATCTATGCTAAATCTTATTTGAAAGGTGGTCTAATATTACTTTCCACCATTGCCAGTGGATACCTAACAGTATTAGCTACAAATAATTATAATAGAAAAATGAATGAATATAATTCGTTTCAAGAGAAATATCTTGCTGCAGTAACTGAGGAGGATGCAAGTTATTATCGTTCTATGACACAGAATGCTTACGACAAAGTAAATACTGCGTCTACGTTTAAGAATATTGCTATTGGGACTTTAGTCGGAATCTATTTATATAATTTGTTCGATGCAGTACTATTTAGTGGTAAACTCGATGTTATGCATTTTTATGAAAAAGCGAACCCGTATGAAATAAAAAACAAAATTGGTTTTAATAGTGTAAAAATGGAGATACAATGGAAGTTTTGATCTGTTTAAAAAAAATCATTCCTTTTATTTTATTTTTATTTTTAGTGGTTGACGGATGCAATGAAGCTATTGCCCCTGACCTAAATAACAAAAATGATCCTAATGCGGTATCATTCCAGGGGGAATTACCATCAGACTTAAAATTAACAATACTATCAGATAACGCTATAAAATTAGAATGGAAAGACAATAGTGATTACGAAGCTGGCTACACCATTGAAAGATCAATAAACAATGAGAATAATTTTGTTGAAATCGGCAAAGTGGGCCCTAATGTTACTTCTTTTATAGATTCAAATGCCATTGTTTATGATAGTTACACTTATCGTGTGCGAATTAGCAACGTCAAAACCAATATTACTGCTGCAATAAGTTCTAAACCATATACTGAAAAAATTAACCTAGCTGACAAAGTGGGTGATTTTTGTTTAAGCCCTAATGGAAAGTATATAGCAATAGCTAAATACCAAATGGTAACTGTTCTAAATGCATCTGATGGTAGAGAACTTTTAAATTATCCTGCAGAAAGTGTTGTCCGCTATGCGATAAGTAATGACTATATCGCCGTTGCTTCAACATATACAGCTATTGACGATAAAAGAGTAATAAATATTTGGAAAATAATAGACGGATCTTTATTGACCAGCTTCAAAACTACCGGAGAAGTTGATGCAATGGCTTTTAACCATAGTGGAAACATTCTTGCCATTGGCGATTTTATAACTTTAAGTATATGGAATATTAAAGCAGTTCCCTCTCCCACTGTTGAAAAACATCAAGATATGGCCGGATTTTCGTATTTAGAATTTACTGAAGATGATAAATATTTAATGCAAATACAAAATTCAACTAGTCCTAGTTTTACAATTTATAATACCAATACTTGGCAAGCAGTATATAGTAAAGAAATACCAAATAAAACATTTCCCCATTTTATTAATGATGATGTGGTTTTTTACCTAGATAATTCTTTTATTTTTTATGACCTTAAACAAGAAAATAATATTAGCACAATTGAAGACACTTTAAATTACGGTAAAGCCCTTTATCGAGAATTTAAAGTTAATATTAATAAGTCAGGTTCAATATTGTCTGCTTATAAATCCAACAATAAACTTTCTGGGGGCCTCATAGTAAAAACAGATTTGTGGTTACTAAACGAGCACAATTTATTAAAAAAAATTAAAACAATTGATTTAGGAAATGAATTGCCAACTAAGAATGCGTTTTCAAGCAGAAACGATTTTATAGTTTTGACCGCCTCAAAAAATTTATATCTGTGGAAATATTATTAAAATACGAGGTGGATTTCTCGAAACTACTCGAAAGCCTTAGCCCGAAGAAAGAAAAAGAAAGGCACTATAATTTTATCAAAAAGGGCTGTTAGCAGTGCTAATTTACTTTTGTTAGAATAGAAGTTTTACAGATCATAAACATCAGCAATTATCCTGAAACTGCTTGCAGGATTTTAACCTTCATTTAGCTAAACAAATGTAAATAATCAGGATATTGTTTAATTTGTGAGTGTAAAAGATTTTCTTGTAGATAACCGAATATAAGTATTGCGGGATTTATATGAATTATTTCTTTTCTCTCACCACTGCGCTTCTCTTTTTCATTTTACCGTTTAGCCATAATCAAAAAAGATCAGAAAATTCAA
>CAZRMA010000575.1:0-2656 GCA_964600655.1 uncultured Ignavibacteriaceae bacterium | reverse complement strand
TTGATTTTCAGATTGTTTATTTAATTTTTTTTACTAAATTAATAAAGCAATAACATCACATAACTAGTTAAGGGGACCATGCCGTGGTCACAAACCTTAAAATCAGATGAGAACTACATTGATGCTGACGGACATAAGCCGATAATGATAGCTACGATTTATATATACGTATTAAAAACCTGCCGGATAACATTCTTGAATATCAGGCATGTTATGCTGCCAAAAGCTTTGAATAATTTAAATATTAAGGGTTTTAGTAGGAATATAACATTCCTGCTGCCGGAATGTTATACAGAATTTTGGCAATATAATTAATAGTTAGGCATTGAGATAAAATGTTAGTTCAAGGTAAAAAATATAAGGTCTATATATCTAAAGAAAATTTTCTTCAAACTATAAATAATAAACTTAGACTTCCAGCAAAAGATAAAATGGTAGGTCCATTTTCAATCAAAAATTGTGAATGGGTCACTGGGAAAATTGGAAGTGATTCTTTTGCATTAAGTGATTACAGATTTTCAAAAATTGGGATTAAAATTTGTGGTAAAATAAAAGGGAATGAGAATAATATAGAAGTTTCAACCAGCATTTACTTTATGGCCAGAATAATAATAACACAGTTACTGTTTTTATTTTGGTTCTTATTTCTATTCTATTTAGCTGATAACACATTCAGTAGAATAGCAGTATTATTAACATTAGTAATTGGAGAAATAGGAAATTATCTAATAGTATCCTCGATTATAAAAAATTTTTATATTTTCTTTGAAGGCCTATTTAGAAATGAGAATTTTATATCCATTGAGGAGTAATATTTTAATAATTTGTAATAACAAATGCCTAACCTGTTCTTCAAGGCCGACCGCCGAAACGGTTTGGGTTATTTGCAGTTTTAGGGTTTACATTTTTTGTTCAGCATTTTGTTTAAGGTAGTTTATAAATGTAAGGTAAGTCGCCGCCATTTCGGGACAATTTAATGGCGGCTAAAATATGTTAACATTAGTTGTTAGTTAAGTATCGCTGTTCTGGGCGGCGGCTTAAAAACCACGCCGTTATATACTTAAAGAAGAAATAATATGAATAAATTATTTACAGTTGAAGTTTCTGAGGAAATGGTCGAAATTCATCTAAATGATGAAGGAATAGATTTTTTAATTGATCGTTTAAAATCACTAAAAAATAGAAAAAATGATCATGATCATCTTATGACTCAAGATTGGGGTGGTAACGAAATTACAAATAATAAGCAGAATTTAAATGATAGATTTAAACTTATGCATCATCTGAAATTGATTTATTGGAATGACAGTAAAATATTGGAATAATTTTCATGGAATTTGATATTACAAAAATTATATATCCAATTATTACTGCTATCCTAGGTTTTTTTCTGAGAGATATTTATACTTTTTTTAAAAAGAAACTTTCCAAAGAAAATAGCCCAAAAATATCTCTCAAATATAATTATGGTTACTATTCTGCTCGAAGTGCAGACCCAAGAATTTATAAGTTTAAAAGTAAATTAATAGTCCATAATATAGATACAATTCCTGTTTATGATGTTGAAATATTCAAATTCACCAATGAATCTGAAATGAATAGTTTATATTACTCTAAAGAGCTATTAAGCCCTACTGAAAAAATTGAAAAGGAGGAAGAAGAAATAGTAAAATATGGTGATGGTTATAATCATATTGATGAGGCTACAAAATTACTTCCTGCAATTTTTAGTGATCCTAAAATATTGATTAAGTATAAAAATCCAGAAGGAAAAAAATTCTCCTTAACCTGGAAAAAAGACTAAAACGTATATAACCAGCAACTCAAAGCGACCGCATAATCGGTGCAGCGTTTTTTAGTCTTTTGGCTTTAACTTATTCGCACAAGGTTGTATTAAGGGAGTCTTTCTAATTAACAGAACTACAAATTGTATTCGCAGTAAAAGATAAATACAATTTGTAAAACATTTGGCATTTGTAACTAAGGTGGTTTTGCTG
This sequence comes from uncultured Ignavibacteriaceae bacterium, assembly GCA_964600655.1. Classification (GTDB taxonomy): domain Bacteria; phylum Bacteroidota; class Ignavibacteria; order Ignavibacteriales; family Ignavibacteriaceae; genus CAVSWT01. Next base: position 659 of record CAZRMA010000575.1, on the reverse strand, counting down.
TGTTGGGCGGCGCTTTAGTTGCAACGTCGTTATACACCAAAACTAAAGTGATAGATTGGAATTACCATTAAGTTATAAAGCTTTTTTTTCAAATCTGAAAGGGTTCGAATTTAGATATACAGATAAGGCTTATTATACACTCGTACTTGCATTTTTTGAAATGATTGATAAAAATATTATTAAAATTATAAATGCTACTAATAAGCAATATTATATAACAAAACCCGAATCTAAAATTGAAAATTTGTTTTCTCTTTATAGACTAATGTTAAGACCACTTCAAAATAAACAAGCTAAAATGGAATTATCAAAATACGTTTATAGAATAGGAGTATATGGTTATTACTTAACAAATACCTTTTCAAAAAATTCGATCAAAAAAGTTATTTATAAAGAGCTCTCAGAAAAGAATATGCTCCATAAGAAAGGTTTCTGGCCGTTTACTTCCTATAAATTAAAACATCACTTGGAAGATGAGATTAATAAAATTGATTTTGAGGATGAGAAGAATAAATTCATATCAAGAATCAATCAGAAATTAAATCTCAATGTAGATGAATTAGAAAAAATTACAAGTACTGTTCATTCGAATTTATTAACATCGCTAAACACAGTACGTCCCGCTATTTTACAATTAGGTAAGTAAATGGTGTATAACC
>CAZRMA010000574.1:0-2672 GCA_964600655.1 uncultured Ignavibacteriaceae bacterium | reverse complement strand
CAAACGCCGCCAGGATTTTTATCTTTATCAATTAATGTAACTTCCATTCCGAGATCGGCAGCATAAAAAGCAGCGGCATATCCGCCGGGGCCCGCGCCGATTACTGTAACTTGCTTTGACATTTATATCCTCATAAAATTTTTTAGTCATTCATTTTAACAAAGAATATTCATTAAATGAAAAATGAATGACCCGTAATATTCTATTTAAACTTGATTTTACCCTTGAACTTTTTTTAACCTTCAACCATAATTTTGATTGGCTGTTCAAGCGCTTCACAAACCCATCTTAAGAATCTTGCTGCATCCGCACCGTCAATAATTCTATGATCATAAGAAAGAGATAAAGGAAGCATTAATCTTGGTTCAAATTCTTTTGTCACTTTATCATAAACTGGTTCATAGCTTCCTCTGGAAACGCCAAGTATTGAAACTTCAGGTGAATTAACAATTGGAGTGAAAGATGTTCCACCAATTCCACCCAAGTTTGTAATTGTAAAACATGCGCCTTGTAATTCTTCAAGTGATATTTTTCTTATTCGTGCTTTTTCTGCAAGTGTGTTCATTTCAACAGAAATCTCTGTCAAATTTTTCTTATCAACATTTTTTAAAACCGGGACAATCAATCCGTTTGACGTATCTACCGCAATTCCGATATTAAAATATTTCTTATAAATTATCTCTTTCTTCTGTAAATCAATGCTGCTGTTAAACTGCGGGAAAACTTTTAAAGCAGAAGTTATGACTTTAATTAATATTGAAGTGACAGTTAATTTGCCGCCTGCCTTTTCAATCTTGGGATTAAATTGTTTTCTGATTTTTTCAAGCTCAGTTATATCAGCTTTATCAAATTGAGTAACATGAGGGATGACATTCCATGCATAGCTGAGATGATCGGCAGTAACAGAACGGATTTTATTCATCGGTTTAATTTCAACTTCACCGTACTTGCGGAAATCTGGAAGTGCTTCCGCTTTAACTCCTATAGATGAATAACCGCCGCTTTCTCTTTCTTCATTTAATTTTTTAGCATAACCCTTAACATCGTCCATTGAGATTCTGCCATTAGGTCCAGTGCCTGGAACTTTTTGAATATCAATACCAATTTCCCTTGCAATGCGTCTTACTGAAGGAGCTGCAGGCGCTGCATTTTTCCTGATTGGAGGCTGTTCGTCTATTTCTCCCGGCTGGAATTTTTCTATTTCACCTTTTGCCGTTTCTTTTTCAACAGAAGATTCTTGAACAACTTTTTCTTCTTTAACAGGCACAGTCTTTTTTACTTCTTTTTCAGAAGCAGCGGCAACTTCAACTTTTAAAATAACTTGTCCGACTTTTGCCTTTTCACCTTTTTTAATTAAAACTTCTTTAACAGTTCCACTTACTGATGAAGGCACTTCAATGGTTGCTTTATCAGTTTCAATTTCGAGAATGCCTTGATCTTTTTCTAACTTGTCACCGGGATTAACTAAAATATTTAATACGTCTGCTGACTCAATATTTTCACCCAGGTCAGGCAGCTTTACTTCAACAACAGAACCGCCGGAAGATTTTTTTGTTTTTGATTCTTCCTTAATTTCTGTTTGAGGATTTTCTTTTGCTTTGCTTATTTTGTTATCCTCTTTCTTTTCGCCAACTGTTTTACTTGGTAGATTATTTTCAGTTTTCTTTTCAGATTTAATTTCGGGTTTTCCATTGTTTTCTTCGAAAGTTAAAATCGACTGGCCAACTTTAACTTTGTCACCCGGTTTTATTAAAACATCTTTCACTTTCCCGGTAATTGAAGAAGGTACTTCAATAGTTGCTTTATCAGTTTCTATTTCAATAACGCTTTGTTCTTTTTCAACCTGGTCACCGCTTTTAACAAGAATGTTTAAAACATCGGCTGATTCTATATTTTCACCTAAATCAGGTAGTTTAAGTTCTTTTGGCATAATAAACCTTAATTAAAATTTTCTATAAAATTAAAAGCAAAATGAGTTAAGAATGCATTGGGTTTTTCTTAGCAGGATTAATTTCCAAATCCTTTATTGCTTTTTCAATAATATTATATTTTACTTTTTTCCCTTTATAAAGTGAAGCAAGTGTGGCTAATACAACATGTTTGGCATCAACTTCAAAGAAATCACGGAGTTCTTTTCTTCCCTCACTTCTTCCAAAACCATCTGTACCGAGAGAAGTAAGCTGGCGGGGGAACCATTTTGCGATTGAATCCGGTAATGCTTTAACATAGTCAGATGCTGCTACAAAAACTCCTTCTTCATCCTTCAATGATTGAGTTACATAAGGCACTTTTTGTTTTTCGTTTGGATGAAGCATATTCCATCTTTCAACATCAAGGGCATCTTTGCGCAATTCCTTATAACTGGTAACACTCCAAACGTCTGCTGCAATTTTATATTCTTCTTCAAGAATTTCCTGTGCTTTTACAACTTCATTTAAAATTGTGCCGCTGCCAAATAGCTGCGCTTTTAGTTTTGCGGTTTTCTTTTTTGAAGCTTTCAATTTGTACATGCCCTTAACAATACCTTTTTCGGCTCCCTTTGGCATTGGAGGCATAGGATAATTTTCGTTCATCACAGTTAAATAATAAAATACATTTTCCTGTTCTTCGTACATTCTTCTAATTCCATCACGAATTATTACTGCAATTTCATATGCGTATGCGGGATCGTA
>CAZRMA010000573.1:0-2689 GCA_964600655.1 uncultured Ignavibacteriaceae bacterium | reverse complement strand
CCGTTTGCACCAATTGTTAAAGAGTAAATATTGTAAGACATTAATATTTTTTCCCAGCTTTTTCCATTATCGGTTGAACTGTAAACCCCAATATCTGTTCCTGCAAAAATGTTTCCATTATTAGTTGTTATTATTGATGATATTTGAGTGCTTCCGCCACCAGGCAATATAATTTTTTCCCAATAGTCCTGTACATAAGATTTTAACGGCAGGAACAAGTAAATGAGTATTATATAAAGTATAATCATGATTTTAATGTATAATTTCTATTTCGATTAGTTTTAGTTGAATCCATTATTTCATTTCTTAAAAAAATCATTTTAGAATTTTAAAGCTATGTTAACAAATATTAATTTCCTCTTTTAACTGTAACTTGTACAACCATTCCCGCAAATCGAGATTTTAAACTTGATACTCTATCGGCCTGTCCTTTATCCGGGCCGCATCCGCCAGAGAGGCCAATTCTCCATTGACTTCCTAGATCTTCAATTGCGGTCGATTTGTTCCCATGATCGCTTTGCGGACCTGTCCAGGTACGGCTATACTCTTTACCGAAATATAAAGGATCGTTAAAGTGATAGGCATCCATATCATATTGAATGGCATCTTCAACTTTGGGAACGTAGATATAGGCATTCGCACAAGATCTTCCGGCATCAGCTTCTTTTTCTTCAATTCCCCAGCTTCCTTCTATGACTGTTTTTTTCTGTTCAACTAAAATTTCAGCTGTGGCGTTTCCAAGCGATTCGGATTTACCACCCCGCATACGAAATACTTCAACTGTTACATTATCCGTTCCTTCAGCATAGTTTCCCCGTACCATCCATGATGCAACATCAAGAGTAGATTCATAATTATTCCCGCCGGTTACAAACCCACCGTATTTTCCTGTAGTAGACCAAATATAGCTAAGCTCATCTCCTTCTTCGATTAGTGATTCGGGAATTCGAACTTCGAATTTTTGAACATCTGGAGGCCAAAGCGAGATTTCCTTCGGAACAAGCAAAGGAACAGCATCGCGAACAATAATTTTTACGGTGTCTTTCCCGATTGAATTTTTCTGCATATCAATAAGTTCGAAAGCTTCTACTATAATTTCATCTTCTCCAAATGTCTTTCCATCTGAGATATATTCTACTTCATTAGATGTACTTGAAAAATCATTCCCTTGATGTTTAGTTCCATCTTTCAAACTTCCGTGATTGCCCGTTGTACTCCAATTATAAGTAAGATTTATTTGTGAACCACCTGCTTCAGGAACATTTGCTTTAAAAGTAATTTTTTCTCCCTTAACTATGTCTCCAATATATGGTGTTAAAAAAACTTTAGATTGATTAACAGTAATATTCCATGTTTCTGCTCTTGAAGAATAAGCAAAGGCAGCAGTTTGTGCAAACGAATCAAATGCAGTTAAAATCAAATTTCCTAAGCCTACAATGTTCAAGAAGAATCTTGCGCGTTTGGTGAATGTAACATGATCATCATATGATCTGAATGTAAGCACAACTTCGGAACATAATTTTAGAAAGGCAGTTTGTACGGAACCGTCTGAGACAACACCAGTCCATGCATCTGTTAAAGCACCTTTAAAATCTCCCGAATAAGCTTTATCCCAAAGATTTGGTGCAAAGTTACCTAATGTATTTATAAAAGTGCCTACAATTGAATTTGCATCACCCAAATTAAAATAATTATCTATTGCCTCACCTGCGTGAGGAATAAAAACATTTGCAACCAGAGGAACAAGGAAATCAACAATTAAAGTTTTAGCTATTAAAAAATGGAGATCTTTTAATCGTTCAGAATTTAATTTTGATTCTGATCCGGCGGAAAACCCCATACCGATTACTGTAACTTCATAATCAGTTTTCTCTGCATCTTCAGGAACAAGCTCTAAATTTATAGGATCAGAGGGAACACCTTGATAATATGCTGCTTTGTTAGCATCGTAAAAATATTTAATTCCCAAATCAGTTATAACCCCCAAAAATGATGTCGCTCCTAATGTAGGCGAAAGGTTTAATTTTTTAATTTCTTCTTTTGGCGAAACTCTATCAACATATGCCATTGCCCGGCGCCGGTAATCATTTTTTATTTTTATAGTATTCAATCCTTCTTGTAAAATAGTTATTCCGCTTTTGGGATTTTGTGGTTCTACGCGAATACCATTTGGGGCTGGTGTGGGTGAATTTATTTGAAGCAATTTCTCGGCAGTTTGTTTTCTAATTGCAGTAATACTTCCTAAAGAAGGTGAAGATGCGGATAAGGCATTTTCTATCGCAGAAGTTAAATCAGCAAGATCAGGACTTGCGTTTAGTATAATTATCAATTGGCTTTTCAAATTATCGGGCAGCATAAATCCACCCGTATCAAAAAACGCAAAAACTTCCGCAGTAGTCCGTGCTGAAATTGACGGTTGTCCTGTTGAATCGACCCATCCCATTAATAAAATATCACCATCCGAATTATGAACGGTAACCAATCCAGGTCCGCCATGGTCTATTTTATAGGATACCGAACCATCGGCAGAAATTTGATATTCTTGATCAATTGCAGAAAATAACGTGAGGTCTTCCGGTTTTAAAGCTGAATTTTGAGGAAGCACTATTTTAGATGTAAGTGGAATTAATTCATTGTTAGCTAGAGGAGTTTCTTCATTTGGGCTTACAGGCTCAGGGCTTTTACAGCT
>CAZRMA010000572.1:0-2692 GCA_964600655.1 uncultured Ignavibacteriaceae bacterium | reverse complement strand
GCAAAAGAACCGGGTAAAATTCTTCCAGCCTGATTTGAATAAATTGCTCTTATTTTTAAAGTTCTTGTAATAGGGTCAATTTTAGGTTCAATTGCATAAACTTTTGCATTATATTTTTCGTCATCGCCAACAACTTTAAAATTAATTTGATCACCAATTTTTACAGATCCAGAATATTTTTCAGGAATGGAAAAATCAATTTTAATGGGATTGATATTCTGCAAACTTGCAATAACTGTTGAAGGCGTTATATAACTTCCTTCACTCACACTTTTTAAACCTACTATCCCATTAAATGGAGCTTTAATTTCTGTTTTGTCAATTTGTGCTTTTATCAAATCGACTTCCGCTTTGCTCACATTTAATTGATTGAGCGCATCATCATATTCTTCTTGACTAATCGCCTCTTTTTCAAATAACTTTTTCTGCCGGTATTCTTTATCCTTTAGTAATTCAAATGTGTATTTTTCTCTCATCAATTGGGCTTGAAGCTCTGCGTCATTTATTTTAACCAGCAAATCACCTTTGTTAACACGGGTTCCTTCTTTAAATGCAATTTTAACAATCTTGCCTGATACTTCACTTTTTAAATCGACCTCTTCATTCGCCAATACAGTTCCGCTGGTCGAAACATTGTTCCCAAGTTCCTGTGGTTTTACGATATGTGCTTTAACTGGAATTACCGGATTGGAAGTTTGCTTTGCTTTATTATTTATTGTTTCAGAAGAACCGTTTTTATTGATTGCCAGAAAAACAATGAGTAATACAACTACTATTGAGACAATCACTAATATATTTTTCTTGTTCATAGAAATTCAAAAATAATCTTGGGTTAAAATTGAGAATTTAATTTACTGAATCAACTGAAAAAAAAAGCCGGACACTACCGGCTTAATTAAAAATCTATTTCTAACAAATAAAAAGTCAGATCAAATTATTTCTTCGCATATTTTTTCTTGAACTTCTCAACTCTTCCAGCAGTATCTAATAACTTCTGTTTACCGGTAAAAAACGGGTGAGAAGCGCTAGAAATTTCAAGCTTAACTAACGGATATGTATTTCCATCTTCCCATTTAATTGAATCTTCAGTTTGGATAGTCGACTTGGTTAAAATTGTAAAATCAGCAGAAGAATCCTGAAAAACAACTGGGCGATAGTTTGGATGAATGCCTTTTTTCATTTGATTAACACCTAAAAATTATACTTTCTTAAAAAATGTAGCAACAAATATAGACAAGTAATGATTTAAATCCAATGAAAAAATAAAATCGAAATTTTACTTTTTTATTGTTTTTGGTAGGAATTTAACAACTTTTCTCTTAATTGCTCAACTTCTTTCCGTTCCGCTTTACTCAAATTAACCTGCCTGAAATTCAAGCCGCTTTTACTAATTGCAAATGAAGCTTGAACTCTCGGCGCATTTACGTTTCCTTTAAGATTTCCTCCGTTTAGACTTCTGGAAGATGAAGTCATTCCTTCCATCTTTAAAGACTTCTTTGCTAATGATGGTGAACTTTTTTGATCAGAATCTTTTTGGCTGATTTCATCACTGGCACTTTTATCTTTTTTAAGATCGTTGAAAATTTCCTGTCTTTCTTTAATAAATTTTTCAACTGAAATATCATTACTTGAAATTAAATCAGTTCTTTCCCGGGGTGCTGCTAAAAGCGGGTCATTGGATATATCAGGTTTACTATCAATAATTAAAAACATAACGACCATTGCGACAGCTAAAGCAGCCGTCGGAATTACTTTTGAAGGAGAAAAATATTTACTCCAAAAACCAGTAGTAGATTCTTCATTCTTAAAATCTTCAGAATTAATTCTTCTCATTAAATCTGCTTCAAAATATTTTGGCGCCTTAACTTCTTGAAGCTGATTAAGATCCTTAGTCAAATCTTTATATTTCAAATCGTCTTTTTCCGAATCCATTTTAAACCTTCACTCTTTATATATATCCTTAAGCAATTTTTGTAACTGAGCTCTTCCCCTGTTAATTCTTGATTTAACTGTCCCGACGGTAATGCCGGTAATTTCAGCAATCTCTTCATACGACATATCCTGAACATCTCTTAAAACCACCACTTCTCTATACACCGGAGAAACTTTCTGTAAAGCTTTTTGAATTATCTCATCCTTAATTCCGCTGTCTGTCATTACATCGGGACGATAGCTCTCATCGGGAATATCGAAATTTTCGTTTTTATTTTCGCCGAATGCATTTATTGAAAAAAAGCTTCTTCGTTTTCGCTTTTGATATTCCGTGCGCGCTAAGTTCCCGGCAATGGTGTAAATCCATGTAGAAAATTTTGCAATCGAGTTATAAGAATCTTTGTATCTATAAACCTTTATAAATGTTTCCTGAACAACATCCACACACGCTTCATAATCACCAAGAAATCTAAACACAAAATTTGTCAATGGATTTTTAAATCTTTCTACTAAAATCTCAAAAGCACGAATGGTATTATTGCTTTGAAATTCAAGTATTAATTCTTCGTCTGTCAATTCCGCAAGAGATTTTTCCGCCAAGTTTTCTTTATACTTTCCTTAAATTGAAATGTTTCCTGAATTGGACAATAAAATAAATAAAAATTTTTTCACTTTGAAAAAGTATGAAAATGAACTAAAAACCGACTTTGAACTGTCCTTTTTTGTGTACAAATTTATAAAATAAATTCCAACAATTGAG
>CAZRMA010000571.1:0-2702 GCA_964600655.1 uncultured Ignavibacteriaceae bacterium | reverse complement strand
GCCGGCGGATCAATTAGAATTCATAATGCTGATCTGCAGGCAAAAATGTTTAAAGCGCTTGGGATATCTGATGAAGATGCTGAATACAAATTCGGTTTTCTTATGAATGCATTTAAATACGGCGCACCACCGCATGGCGGAATTGCATTTGGATTTGATAGAATGGCAATGATATTTGCTGGTGAAAATTCTATTAGAGAAGTGATTGCTTTCCCCAAAACTGCAAGCGCTGTTTCTATAATGGATGATGCTCCTTCTACAGTTTCAGACGAACAATTAAAAGAGCTTCATATAAAAATAAGATAAAAAATTCATCGAACTTTAAAATTAAAAAGCCGTGATTTAGTGACCACGGCTTTTTTATTGAATTCTAAACTTATATCTCCATTCTATAATCATCAAAACTAATTTATAATTATCCGGCATGGATAATGCCCAACTATAGTATAAATTTTTAAATTAAGGAAATTATGCAGCAGTTTTTGGTTATAGGTGGAATACTAATTCTATCATATCTATCGTTGACTTTCTTTAGATCTAATAGTACTCAAACTGATTCTAACTATAACAATGAAGTTATTATTATGGGGACAGGAATTGGCCAATCAATGCTGGAAGAAATTTTAACAAAGTCGTTTGACGAAAACACTATAACTTCATCCGTGAACCATTCAGATAGCTTAACCTCTGTTGGTAGTTTGGGTAAAGACGCGGGTGAAAACTCATCATTAAAATATGATGATGTAGATGATTACAAGAATTTTACAAGGTCAGATACCCTCGAGAATTTAGGGGTTTTTACAACAACTGTATCGTGCTGTTATGTTAATGAGGCAAACACTGATCTAAAAAGTTATTCACAGACATTTCTTAAAAGAATAGATGTTTCAGTAACTGGTGAAAATTTAAAGGCCCCGCTAATTTTTAATTATATAGTATCATATTAATATTATGCAAAGCTGGCTGGACATATTAGGATCTTTTGTTATTGGAGGTATTGTCCTTGTGATGATAGCTGGATTCAGTTTAAGAATGAATCAGTCTGCGCAGGGGTTTTTAACCGATACAATGACTCAAAGAGAAATTAGTACCGATGCTGAAGACATTGATTTTTATCTCTACAAAATAGGATTCAGAAAATCCGGAGATAAAATACTTAATGCAGAAGCAGCGAAAATTCAATATTATTCTGATTATGATAATAACGGAACTATGGACACAATTAGCTATTACGCAGTTAATAATAAGAATGGTTCTATAACAAGCACAGTCCCGGTAATATTAAAAATAAATAATAGCCAGTTCCAGGTTTATAAAGTCAACTCGATTTATTTTGTTTATTTCGATTCCTCAGGTAGTGTAATATCATATCTGAAACTTCAGCAGCAGGTAAATAGAAATATCATCCGGAGTATTAAAATTACTGCAAAATTTCTTTCGAAAGAGAAAGTTGATGATAAATTCTATTTAAAGGAATATAAAAAGATCATTAGGTTAAAGAATATATAATATGGAGATATTTTGGGAAAATTAATAGTAATAGCGGTTTTAGGAAGTTTTATTGTTTTCGGCATTGTCAATCACAATGTAAACTCGAACTTGAATGGTGCTACCGATAATGCTGTGGACCATTATAGCTTAACAACTGCAAGAAATATTAGCAATAGCATGGCAGAAGTGCTATTTCAAAAAATAGCTGAAGATAAGAATTTTAGATGCCCTCAAAAGATTCAAAAAAATATACTGGGTGGAAACGTAAGCTACACGGTAACCGACGTTTTACTTGATGGGGACAGTCTTATAAAAATTTCCTTAGAATCAACATATAGCAGTGTAAAAAAGTCAGCTACAATATATGTAAAATCACCTGCTCCTTCTGTTAGTAATAAGGTTCCGTCAGGTATATTAGCAGCAATAACAGCAAATAATAATATAGATCTTAACGGCGGGCTAATAGTTGATGGAAGGGATCACGATATCAATGGAAATGTAGTAAGTGGAAGCGGAACTTACGGCATTTGGACAACGGGCGGGATAGATCAGAATGGTAATTCAAAAATTGGCGGTACTACTACCGGAACAGATTATTCGCCTTCTAAAAATGGATATAGTTCTGTGGTAGCTACCGGTCAAACTTGGCCAGGAGGATTTCCAACTTCCCCGGACATGATTTTAGGCGGAGACAAAAATGGATTGCCGGAAGGAACATTAAAAACTATAGCTCAAAGCGGTGCAAATGGCAGTCAATACGTTACAAATCCTTCAAAATTAAAATATCCCTTAACGGGAATTACATATGTTGAACTTCCATCAAAAGGTATCTGGCAATCACTAAGCATTGAAGGATCAGGAATTTTAATTGTGCATAACAGTTCAGTAAATGCAACAATGGAGAATGTAAACTCGGGTACTTTTATGGGAATTTTATTTACAGATGATATGATCCATCTTCATGCAGATATTATCGGGTCACTGATAACATTATCTCCCAGGCCTTCTGAAGGAAATTGTATTGGCAATGGTAACGGCTCAATTTTATATTCTTCAGAAACTATAAAAAATGGAATGAAATATACTTTAACTGAAGCTACCCATAACTATGGGTTTGGAAAACACAGAATAACAATTGTTAATTGGTATGAATAAAAAAAGCCGTGACTTATAAACACGCCAAAAAAGAATAAAACTAAAAAAACAATAAA
>CAZRMA010000570.1:0-2703 GCA_964600655.1 uncultured Ignavibacteriaceae bacterium | reverse complement strand
ACATTAGCAAAAACAACCGCTGGCCAGATTGGTACTTCAGCTTTAAATATAAATAATATAAATTCTCTTCAATCAAATACAGGATATAGTGATTATAATCCTGATTCTAATAAGGAAGGAACTGAATTTCCTAAAGGCACAGCTAAAAATGCTATCTTTGAATCCGGGTTCTTATGGGGCGGCTACCCAAATGGAAATACAACGCAAGTATATGTTGGTGGTTCTGCTTATCGTTCAGGACTGCAGCCGGGCCCAATTATGTCTGATGGACAACCTGCAGATCCTTCCGATCCAAGATGGTCTATTTATCGAGTAAGGCCTGATGTTTATCCAGATGGACCCTCCGTTGATCTCAGCAGTGATGCTGCCTCGGAATCCTATTGGGATCCTGCAAATCCTGTTTCTGCAGATCAAGTTAAAGCACAATATGAAAGTGATTGGACTAACTGGCCTGCTGCCGGCACTTCGAATGATTTAGGTGCTCCATTCACAGATAAAAATAATGATGGAATATATGAACCGGATGTAGATATTCCTGGTGTTCCTGGTGCAGATCAAACAATTTTCTATGTTGCAAATGATGAAAACTCTGATAATACTACTAGTCTCTATGGTGCTCAACCATTGGGCATTGAAGTGCACGTTACAATGTGGGCTTATGCTCAACAAGGTGCTTTGGGTAATATGTACTTTAAAAAATTTGAAATAATAAATAAAGGTTATCAAAAATATGCTATAGATAGTATGTTTGTTTCCTGGTGGGCAGATGTGGATTTAGGTTCTTCTTCTGATGATCTTGTGGGAAATGATTCTACATTAAGCTTGACATACGTTTATAATGGCCAGCCAAGTGATGCAACTTATGCTCCTCTTCCGCCGCCTGCTGTTGGAGCTGACTTCTTCCAGGGACCCGTTGTAGATGGTTCTCCAAGCGATTCTGCAATATTTCATGGCAAGGTTGTTTATGGTAAAAAAAATCTTCCAATGACTGCTGCATATACATTTACTAATCCGGGAAGCGGGTACGATGCAAATTATAATGATCCTGATCAAGGTCTATCTTCAGGCTCTACACAATTTTATAACTTCTTTAACGGTGAAAACCGGGTAGGAACTCCTTTTGTAGATCCAAATACAAATAAAGTAACAAAAGTTATTTTTCCCGGGGATCCTGTTTCACAATCAGGCTGGGTTGACGGAATTACTTTCTCCCCTCGTGATGTAAGGTCAGGCATGGCTTCCGGACCATTTACTATGGCACCCGGCGATACCCAGGAAGTAGTAGTTGCAGAAGTTGTAGCTGGTGCCGTACCAAGTGTAAATTATTTGCAAGCAATTTCTTTATTGAAGGTTTATGACAAAACTGCACAAAATGCTTATGATCACTTTTTCAATTTGCCTTCTGCTCCACCTCCCCCCCAAGCTGCAGCTGTTCCATTAAATAAAAAAGTTGTAATTGATTGGGGTGAAAATATGGATAAAGTAAATGCTACTGAAAACACCGTTGTCCATGATGTAATCGATAGTGTAGATACTTCTGGTGGTGGCGATTATAAATTTGAAGGTTATAATGTATATCAACTACCATATTTTGGAGCATCAAAAGAACAGGCTCAACTTGTTGCAACTTTTGATGTTGTAAATGATGTTTCTACTATTCCATATACTGACCCTGTAACGAGAACGGTAGAGCCAAGTATAATAATCCAAAATGGTACAGATTCCGGTATCAAAAGATATTTTGTTGATTCGGTCGATGTCTTCAATGGAAATAAAGCGCTTAATAATGGTACCCCTTATTATTTTGCAGTTACAGCTTATAGTTATAACCCTAAAGGTGTTCCGCAATCACTAGAAAACCCGATTTCTATTTTAACAGTTACTCCTCAAAGTACTAGCCCTGGGGTAACTCGATCAGACGCTATTGACACTCTAAAAGTTACTCATACAGCGGGGAATAGTGATGGAATTATTCTTCCAATTGTTATTGACCCAACAAGGATAAAAAACGAAAATTATAAAGTAACTTTTACAGAAGATAAAGATACTAATTCAGCGACTTATGGGCAGATTGTTTGGAATTTACAAAACAGTGCCGGTACTTTTCTTTATTCAAAACGCCCTCAATATTTGCCTTCTGATTATACTTCCGATACTCAAATTCTTGATGGAATTCAATTGGTTGTCGCCGGGCCGCCATTACAGGGACTCAGCTTTTCTTCAACTGGTAACAGATGGCTTTCTGGAAATTCTGCTAACGGAGGTGAATTAATGTTTGGTGCTGCATTTTTAGGGCCTACTTTTCTTGGCTCTTCTGTTGCCCCACCTGATTATAAAAGTGTAAGGGTGGATGTTTATAAACCTGAAAGCTATACCGATGTAAATGGCAATGGTAAATATGATGTTGGAGAACCTTATGTTGTTAACCCTGATAGCGGGCAGGTTGCAAATTTATATACGACCTGGGGGACTGGTAACTGGGAAAAAACAGCTTTAGTTCCATTTAAAGTTTACGATATATCAACGGATCCCCCAAGACAACTTGATGTAATAGTTAGAGACAGAGACGGTAATGGCCAATGGGATCCTGATGATGGGAATATCCAATTTAATTATGTATTTGTAATGAATACTACTTATGATCCAACTGGAAAAAATTGGAACCCAACAGCAGGCGGACAGGATTTTATGGAACATGCTCTT
>CAZRMA010000569.1:0-2704 GCA_964600655.1 uncultured Ignavibacteriaceae bacterium | reverse complement strand
AACTAAATAATTCTTCATTTTCATTTTTTAATTCAGGTAGGCCATCACTAAATAATAGCAAAGTATCTCCGGCTGATATTTCTGTGTCTTTTATTTCATAAGGATAATTCCTTACTGCACCGAGCGGCATGCCGCTTATCTGTATTTCTTCAACCAACTTTGAAGATTTTCTATAGATAAAAAGAGGGGGCATACCAGCATTGCAAATTTCAAGAGAATTGTTTTTTATTTTAATCATCATGAACGCCATCATTAATCTTCCAAGTTCAATTTCTTTTAACGCATCGCTGCTATGACTAAAAAATGTATTCATATCGAGCTTTGAACTTCCGGAAGCAAACAACGCTTTTGTCATTGAAACAATTGTTCCTGCTTGCATTCCATGACCGGTTGCATCACCTATTGCAACAGTGAGTGTTCCATCCACTCCAACATTAAAATCATAATAGTCACCGCCGACTTCCGTAGCAGTTTTCATGTAAACAGCAATATCTAAGTGGGGGAGTTGAGGAATTGCTTTTGGAAGCATTGATAATTGAAGCTGCCTTGCTTCCTCTAATTCTTTGGTCTTTCTTTTATTTTCAAGCTGAAGGAATTTTTTATTTTCTTTTTCTTTTCTTCTGTCGAGTTCAATTTTTCTCGCTCCGCCAAGTATGCCGACAAATGCTAAAAAATAAAAAGAATAAGCCCACCAGGTTTTCCACCATGGAGGAAGAATAGTAATATTAATAAAAGCAAAGTTTTCACTCCACACGCCGTCGCTATTTGCAGCTTTAACTTTAAATTCATAATCTCCCGGTGCCAAATTTGTATATCTTGCTAATCTCTGCTGAGTAATCGGCTGCCATTTCTGGTCGTATGGTTCAAGTTTATATTGGTAAGTATTTCTTTTGGGATGGGCAAAGTGAATTCCTACGTATTCAAATATTAATTCATTCTGGGAATGATTTAGTTTTAAAGACTTATTTATTTGATTTTTCCAATGACTTGATGAAGATTCGGAATTACGCTCAGTATTAAAAATATTTACGCCAGTTACCAACACTTTAGGCGGACGAGTATTATGTTTTATTTTAGCCGGATCGAATACAGTGATACCATCGAAGCTGCCAAATAATAATAATCCCTTTTTTGTTTTGAAGAATGAATTACCGGTTTCATAAAGATCAGATTGTGCACCGTCTGATTCATCATATTTAAGAAATGTTTCGTCTCGGGGATTAAATCTAACCAGTCCGGCAGAGGTTCCAACCCAAAGATAATTTTCATCATCACTTAAAATTCCTCCAATTAAATTGCTTGGCAAGCCTTTGTCTTTTGTATAATGCTGAATATTATTGTTTTTGAGATCAAGTTTATAGAGACCATTGTTTGTCCCCGCCCATAAGTTGCCGTTGGCATCCTCATGAATGGAACTTACAGAAGTCCCCAATAAATAATGCTTATATGTCCTGGAAGATTCATTGATTAATAAATTTAATCCATCGGAGGTTCCCACCCATAAATCACCTTTTCTTGATTTAAAGAGTGTAAATATTTGGTTAGTAGATAGGCTTGTTGAGTCAAAACCCACGAAACCGAAATATTTAATAACTGAAGTCTCCTTGTTAAATTTAAATACACCTTTGTCCCACACGGCAACCCAAAGATTGTGATCATCAGCCTCAATTATAGCTTCAATGTCGTTTTGGAAATCATAAAGTTTATTCTCATAATTTACTTGTATATGAGGGGTTATTATTCCGTTTTTAGTATCTATCTTATCAATACCGCTGAAAGTTCCTACCCAAAGAATTCCTTCTTCGTCTTCAAAAATTGCATCAATGTCAGGTCCGCTCAATTTGTTTTTCGAAGCCGGCGCAAGGTCTGAATTATATTCTACAATTATTTTTTTCTGCGGATCATACTCAAGCAGCAACCCATCTATTGTTCCAATCCATAATGTTCCATTCTTACCTTCATATACAACACGGATATGTTTATCTTTTAGTGTATTTAGAAGTTGGAGTTGATTCCCCTCCGGTTTGAATAAAGATTTGGAGGGCACAACTTTCATCAATCCACGCGAAATTGTTCCAAGCCAAATATTATTCTGATTATCCTCAAAAATTGTAGTTACGTAATCATCGCTTAAACTTGATTCATCCAAAGGATCGTTTATGAAGGTATTATAGCTTGCAAAATTTCTATCATAAACTTTTAAACCTCCATTAGTTGTCCCAAGCCAAAAACTTCCGTCCTTAGTTCGTTTGATTATTGAAATTGCACCATCCTGCCCGAACACGGGGCCTTTGCTTTCCGGAACCTTCAAATTTTGAAAGTCTGCATAATTTCCAGGTATTCTAATTATGGAATTAGTTGAATAGTCATAGATATGAAATCCGCTAAGATTTGTTCCAATAAATAATGTACCCTCTTTATCTTCATAAATAGAATTAACATGATTGGACATTAAACTTTTTTCATTATTGGTTTCCTTTTTAAATCTCTGGAATTCTTTGGTTACCGGATTATATTTCACAAGTCCATTATTTAAAGTACCTATCCATAAATTTCCTTTTGAATCTTGGTTGATTGCGGTTATATAATTTTTCTTTAATGAAGAGAATTCTGATTTATTATCGGTATAATGTAAGTACTTGCCTGTTTCGGGATTAAAAATATCTAATCCTAGCATAGAACCAACCCAGAGATTTCCGGATTT
>CAZRMA010000568.1:0-2709 GCA_964600655.1 uncultured Ignavibacteriaceae bacterium | reverse complement strand
TAAATCTTTTTTCATTTTCGGAAATTGAAATATAACCATTTCTCACTCTATTATAGAAATCAGAGTTTGATGTTTCGATTCTATCCAGGGTTAATCTGTTTTTTATTTGCTTTCTTTTTTCTGCTTCTTCAACTGAAATGTCTATAAAAAAAGTTATATCGGGAATGGTGCTGCCAATTGCAAGACTGTTGATATGATTAACCAACTCCAATGAAATTCCTCTTCCATAACCTTGATATGCAGTAGTTGAATCATGAAATCGATCCGAAATTACGAAATAATTTTCATCAAGGTAAGGTCGAATTTTTTCTCTAACTAATTGCGCCCTTGCTGCTGAAAATAAAAATATTTCCGTTTCCATAAACATTTTATAATGTTTTTTATCGAGAAGTATTGGACGAATTATTTCAGAAATTTCAGTCCCCCCCGGTTCACGGATTATCTGAACTTTATGATTTTTTTCAACAAGAAAATTTTTTAACAATTCAACTTGTGTAGACTTTCCACAGAAGTCAATTCCTTCAAAAGTAATAAACATTAAATATTTCTTTTTTTAAAATTTGTTTCAATTATATTTTTTTATCACGTAACGGAGTCTGTCAGGTTTAGAGTAAATTAGTTTAGTATTTGCAGGTAAAATAATTATAGGAACAATACTTCCTAAAGTGTCCAAAACCACGTCTCTATAATTTACGAATGATTTAAAACTATCCTTATTTAATTTAGCTATGATATTAATCCCGCCTCTAATATTTATGCTTATTTTATTGGGAAGAAGAACAACAGTTCTGTCTTTAGGAACATCTAGAACATTTACATCAATATTTTCTACATTTTTGTCAACAATTTTTTGAACATTCAGATAAACACTCACTTTACTATCCTGATAGCTGACTCCAGGTAAATCCTCAAGTCCAACAAGTTTGAAAGTTTTATCATCTAGATTATCTAAAGATATATTTTTAGTATGTACATATTCCATATTACGTATTTCAGAAACCGGCCCAAACACTGTTGTTGTTTCCGGTTTAATTTCAACCTTTGTAGCCAAACCATACCCAGATCTGAATTTCATATTTAAATCAGGAACTACTTTAATTTTCTTTGATATTACTTTTTCTAATAAGAATGAAAGTGTATCAGGAGAAATGTTTATTACCTCAAGGCCTGAAGAAAGCCATTGATTATCCACTAGATAATTAGATAAATATACTGTTTGTCTACCAGGTTCTTTTTTGGGAGTTATAATATAATCTGATTCGGAACCTAGGCTAAGTGCAATTAATTTCCAACCCTTACCTTTTACTCTTACTGAAATGTCCTCTGGCAGATGCGTACTGGTAGTATAGTTTTTTAGAGAGTTAATTAATCTCAACGGAAAATTAAATGTTGCATAGTAATCATTTGACAATGAGACCGAACCCCAAAGAATGATGGAGAAAGCCAATGCTGCTAAAATAATGTGGATATTTTTTTTCATGTACAAATATAATTGAGCTTACTCTAAAAAGGTATATGCTAAAAATTTATCTCTAATTGTTGTTGTTAAAAATGAAAGTTATTTATTGGGTTCAAAAATTTTTAACTAATTCAAAATAAAAAAAAACTCCACTTATAGTGGAGTTAAAAAAATAAAACAATTCTTAATATCACTTAAGTTGATTAAAATAATACAGAAGTTCTTTACGGTTCGCTTTTGATATTTCTCTCCCTTGAATGGGAAAACTATTTGTGCTCCTAGCTAATCTTCTGAGCTTATGTACATTTAGTACTTCTACTTCCATTAAAGACATATTTTCAAACTTTAATTCTTCATCTTCAGTTTTTACTTTTTTATTTTTTGTTTCGGTTTTAACTTTTTGATTCCCAGCAGGTGCTTTATTTCCCAAAGCTTCTCTTCGTAATCTCGCAATTGTATCACTTGATGGAATCGAAGCATCAGGCTGCGCTTCTCTTTGAATAGGGTCAACTTTTTTAGATTCAGTTAATTTCGTTTCAGAATTTTTGGCTACAATTTGTTTATCAGATTTTGCGTCAGTTTCCGAAACTGATTCGTCTTTTTCAACAGTTTGTTTTTCAAGTTTTACTTTAGTTCTCTCCGAATTCTTTTCGTTAGCATCAATACCGGGAAGTATAATTTTCAATTGCGAATCAGGCTGGGGAATAATGTGAACAGAAACAAGCTGACCAACTCTTTTGGCTGCTTCTGCACCGGCTTCAACTGCTGCTTTTACTGCAGCAACTTCACCAATTACTTTGATGGTTATTAAAGCGGGAACAACTTTTTCCTTTCCAACAAACTTTACGTTAGCTGCTTTGAGCATGGCATCGGCTGCTTCAATTGCTCCCACTAACCCGCGAGTTTCAACCATTCCTAATGCTGAACTCATAATATTATTCTATTTTTTTTTAGGAAGTATAGTTTCAACCTCTGAATGAGGGCGTGGAATTACATGAACAGACACTAATTCACCAACTCTTTGCGCAGCAGCGGCACCGGCATCTGTTGCAGCTTTAACTGCTCCAACATCTCCGCGAACCATAACTGTAACGTATCCACCGCCAATGGTTTCTTTTCCAATTAATTCAACTTTAGCGGCTTTAACCATTGCATCGGCTGCCTCAATAGCCCCAACCAATCCTTTGGTTTCGATCATTCCAAGTGCGTCAAGTGTCATAATTTAGTGCTCCCATTTGAAAAATATTGTT
>CAZRMA010000567.1:0-2726 GCA_964600655.1 uncultured Ignavibacteriaceae bacterium | reverse complement strand
TTGATTTTGTGAAATAAATATTTTTATCTGCCATATTTTTTGAGAATGTACAATCTTTTAAGTAGAACTGGGAATCTTTATGAAATCTTCCCAGCGGAAAATTTGATACTCCATCAAAGAAAGAATTTTTAATAACAAATTTCTGATCCTTATTTGCATTACCATCATGCCAAATCGAGGCTGAAAGATTGTGGCCAAAGAATTTGCAATCTTCGATGTAGCAATAACCTCGCGGACAAACATAGTCTACATATCCCTCAAAATATGAGTTGCGATGATAATACATTCCGTCGCTTGTATTCCATAAACTAAGTGTATCTCCGCCATCGGCAATAATATTGCAATTATCTATTATTATTTTTGTTACACCAGTTGAACCTCTTACAGCAAATTGATGACCGGTATTTCCATATAATCTTCCATAATCATTGTATACTGTTAAATTTTTCAAAATTAAATTTGAGACATTATTTTTTATGTTTACAACCGCAGCACCATAGTCATCGGGATGACTTCTTCTCCAATTTTCTCTAAGTTCAGCATAAACTACCCTTGTACTATCCTTGTTTTCTCCTAACAACACAACATTGTCTTTTTCAATAAAAACTTTTTCATTATACAGACCATTTTTAATATAGATGACAACTTGATTTTTATTAGTTGAGGATATCGCATTTATAGCCTCTTGAATAGAAGTAAAATCACCGCTGCCATCTTTGGCCACTGTATAGTTAGGAGTAAATCCGAACGAGCTTGAGGATAGAAACAATAACAACAAAGTTAATTGATATAGCTTTATCATGTTAAATAAAGAATAAAAATTTATAAAATTTTTTATTAGACGCAGAAAATAATTAAATAAAATTTAATAAATATAAGTTTGTTATGCGACCTCAGTTATTAAACCTTTGTCAGTATTAACAAGAAGTCTTGTTGGCAGAATTATATTCTTTGGCTCATATTTACTTGGCTCTTTAATCATTTGAAGCAGGAGCGTAAAAGCCTGCCGTCCTAATTCCACAGAAGGCTGCTCAATAAAATTAAAAACTGAAGGGATGTACATGTTAAATGGAATAATCCCAAAACATGTAATTTCAATATCTTCAGGAATTCTTATTCCTAATTCTTGAGCAGCATTGTAAATACCTAACGCACCAGGATAAGTTGCTGCAAGTATATATTCGGGATAATTTTTCCTATCAAAAATTTTTAAAAATCCATTATAACCATCCTCTTCGGCAAAACCGCCTTCAATAATCCACCCGGGATTAATAGGCATGCCATATTGATTCATTGCTTCTATAAATCCTTCTTTACGTGCTCTTCCAATGTTAATATGCTGGAAACCGCCAATATGGGCAATTTTCTTGTAACCCTTTTTAATTGCATATTCAGTTGCAGAGTATGCACCGCCTCTATCATCTACGGTAACACTTGAAATGCCTTCTATAGGCGGCACTCTATCAATATAGACAATATTTGCGTTTTGATGCATTACCCTCTCAAAAATTTCTAAATCTCGAGTATCTTGGGTTATAGAAACGATTAATCCATCAACACGCATTGAAAGCAAAGAAAGTATATGTTTTCTTTCTCGCTGTTCCTGCTCTTGAGAAACAGTCAGCACTGTTTCATAATTATTTTCAAAAGCTATATCATAAATCGATTCGATGATGGATGCAAAAAATAGATGTGCAATTTTAGGGACAACCAGCCCTATAGTATTCGAATGCCTAGAAGATAAATTTCTCGCCATTAAATTTGGCATATAGCCTAATTTTTCAGCTAAATCTTTTACTCGTGCTTTTGTTGCAAGAGATATATCAGGGTGATCACGTAAGGCTTTTGAAACTGTTACTTTTGAAACCTTTAATTTTTTTGCAAGGTCATCAAGCTTAATAGGTCTTTTTCTGTACATCATTTTAGTATGCTTTATATTTGATTCATAAAAAGTTATCTCTCAACTCTCCCTGAACCGCTGCCCTTAGCGAGCTTTTGAACCTCGTCAACAGAAACAAGATTAAAGTCACCGGGGATTGTTTGTTTTAAACAAGAAGCAGCAACAGCAAATTCAAGTGCTTCTTTTGAATTATCTTTATTTAGTAAACCGTAAATTAATCCGCTTGCAAAGGAATCGCCGCCGCCTACTCTATCAACAATTTGCACATCATATATTCTTGACCGGTAAGGTTTTTCACAATCTTTATTATCATGAAGCAACGCGCTCCATCCGTTTCTTGAAGCGGAATAGCTTTCCCTCAAAGTTATTGCTACGGTATTGAAGTTGAATTTTTTCTTTAATTCTTTAGCTAAATTGAAATATCCATTTTCATCCAATTCCGCACCTTCAACATCTGTAGTCCCTGCTTTAAATCCCAAACTTTTTTCAGCATCTTCTTCATTGGCTATGCAAACATCGACGTAATCCATGAGAGGAATCATAACTGACTGGGCTTCCTTAGTCGTCCATAACTTTGCTCTATAGTTCAGATCAGCACTGACTATTACACCTAGCTTTTTTGCAGTTTCACAAGCAGTCTTTAATGTTTCCTGTGCATCTTGGCCTAAAGCAGGAGTAATACCGGTCCAATGGAACCATTTAGTATCCTTAAAAACTTTTTCCCAATCAAGCTCATCTTTTTTTAAAGTAGTAACTGCTGAATTTGCACGATCATAAATAACTTTGCTTGCTCTTTGGCTTGCACCGGTCTCCAAAAAATATATTC
>CAZRMA010000566.1:0-2726 GCA_964600655.1 uncultured Ignavibacteriaceae bacterium | reverse complement strand
CTGTCGGCGGAAACCACCAATATAACGCCGTCAACATATTTGGCTATTATTTCCGAATCGATGACGGCAACAATGGGTGCTGAATCAATAATAATAAAATCGAAATGGGATTTCATTAAACTCAGGAAATCCTCCAGCAGGTTTGAATCAAAGATCTCAGTCGAATCCCTGTTGATAGTACCCGAGGTAATATATCTCAGGTATTCAAGTTTGGATCTCCTGAGAACATCTTTTAAGGATGCTTTTTCCACGAGAAGGTCTGCAAGCCCCGGTGCTTTGCCGGTGACCATTATTTTATGGAGCCTCGGTTTTCTTAAGTCGCAGTCTATCAATAGAGTCTTCTTTTTCAGCTGCGCCAAACTGAATGCCAGGTTAACTGCCACCATTGTTTTACCCTCACCCTCACCCGGGGAAGTAATTAAAATAGTTTTAACCTGCTTACCTCCACTGGTAGCCATCTGCATACGCGCTCTCAACGATTTAAAAGCCTCGCTGACCATTGAATGAGGTTCTCCCAGAACCATCAATTCATTGTTCATCAAGCCACTTTTCTCTATTAAATCAAAATGAGGTATCCATGCAAGCAGGTTGAAATCTTTTCTTTGAATATCTTCAGGCGATTTTATTTTATCGTTGAAGTAATCCTTCATTAAAACAAATCCAAATGCCATAATAAAACCAACTATCAGTCCGCTTAGGATAATTTGTATCTTCAAATAAGGCTGCGCCGGTTTATCAGGAATTCTTCCTTCCCCTATTATATTAACATTTCCCGGCTGTGAAAGCTCATTGATAACAGCCTGCTGGTATTTCTGCTCAACAAGCGTGTAGAGCTGTTGTAGGGATTCAGTGCTTCTCTGGTAGCCGGCAAATTCCATTGATTTTTTTGGTAAGGTCCCGAGTTTTCCTTCATAATTGCCTATTTGTGTCTGCAGCTCGTTCAATTTAATTGAAAGGGAATGGTTTCTTATCTCCTCTTCAATCATTTTTTGTGAAAGATCTTCTACCTGTTGCGGGCTGCCTGAAAACGCTCCTCTTTTGATCTCGTTTATTTTTGAAGTGAGCTTCTTCTTCAGATCGTTAATTTTCCCATCATATTCCTTTATTTTTTCTGAAACATCAATTTGGGGATTTTTGTTAGCCATTGCCACATCCCTGTTCATCTGGAGGTCTGCAATCTGCTTCTGGAGTGCGTCTACATAAGACTGCGAAGTCTGGCTTTCGAGGTAATTTGCAAGCTGCGGGTCCTGGTTACTAATTTCCCTTTTATACTGATCCAGCATTTCATTCGAGGTTATCAAGTCTATTTTCGCGGCGTCCCTCTGTGCGTCCAGTTGAGAAAGCTGGGATACCAATGCGGAAGACTGAGCATCTAGAGACACAATTCTTCCTTTCTGCTTAAAATTTGCCAGGGAGCTATCTGCATTGTTCAATTCCGCTAATTTTTCCCGCGCCTGCTTCCCAAGAAATTTTCTTACTAAAGTAAGCTGGTTGCGGTTCTGCTCGAGGTTCAATTCTTTATACTTGTCAGCATAAATATTGGCGATCAAAGCAGCTTCTTTAGCTGAAGGTGATTCGGCTGAAATATCGACAATATCCATTCCCGGTTGCTGTTCCACCTTAACTGCTTCTTTTAAAAGTGCTGCGATAGAATTGACCGATTTATGCCCATCTATTCCTTTTTCGTTCCCTTTTAAAATCAATAATGAGAAAATATTTTTATCCTTACTATTTTCTAATGTATCAATGAGTACCTTCGCAACTTTTTCTCTTGTATCAAAATTCTGGATTATCTCAATTTCATTTGCTATGAATCGATCAGATTCATTTGTATTAGTATTTGTTGCTGAAGACTGAAGAATATTATCCTGCTGCTTTGTTAATTTTAAAGTAACAGTCGATTTATAGATGATGGGTACATACAGGGCATAAGCTATACCTAAGACAAATATTAATAAAGAAATAATTACAAAAGGTTTGAGGTTTATGCGCACAAGCATCAAATAATCTTTAAATGATTTGGAATGACTAAAAATATAATTTTTGATATAAGGATCTTGAATTTGCATTTTATTCCCAATTCGTCATTTTCGGCTGTACACAATAAGCGCGGCTATCGAAGCCAGCGTTGATACTATTGAAAGTATAATAGATAAGTAATCCCTTGAGGTCCATTTAGGGGAACCGGGCACAAGGATAATATCTCCAGGCCTTAAATCGGGAATTCTCATTGACCTGTATGAACCGGATTCACCCGAAAGAAGATCACCGCTGTAATTAAGGTGAATAATTGACTGGCGGTTATTTACAGTATTTCTTAGCAGCTTCATTTCATCAAGATTTGCATCCGGGGTCGGCCCGCCAGCCAGTGAAAGCAGTTGATTGACTCCCGTAGATGAGGGTACAATATACTGCCCGGGATATTTTACATATCCCCATATCATTATTTTAATATTTATTGCGTCAGATTTAGAATAGTCATATAAGGCACCATTGTTGTAAGCATTCTCTTTTGGGTTTTTACCTATCTGTATATCATCCTGCGCGAATAAATTCGGGCCGGCTAACAGCACCAGGAAAAGGAGGGTTAGAAATAAATATCTTGTATTCATTTTAATAGATTCATTTTGTGGATAAACAAAAATAGTTATTTTGGCACATATTAAAATACAAATTTAAATCACCATTTGTATTCTTATTTTGTGTTTTAGTATTTGGGGCCTGCA
>CAZRMA010000565.1:2374-2732 GCA_964600655.1 uncultured Ignavibacteriaceae bacterium | reverse complement strand
CACTTGATATAATATCGGCGAATTACTTTTTCGTTATGTTTTAAGATAAATATTATATGTTAATTAGTTTGATAATGAATTCAAGGAGCTTCATTTTCATTTTTTATAGCAATAATGATCAATTTAAGAAAAATAATTAAAATAACACAAAAACAAATAAAGAATTTTTAGTTTACATACTTTTTTAAAATAAAAAAGGCTGTCTTTAGAGACAGCCTTGCTTTGAAAATTACCAGTTAATTATTACTTAAGCAAAATCATCTTTTTAACTGCTACAAAACTACCTGCCTGGATTCTGGAAAAATATATCCCGCTTGGTAAATCTTTTGCATTAAATTCTATATTATAATATCCCTGT
>CAZRMA010000565.1:0-2364 GCA_964600655.1 uncultured Ignavibacteriaceae bacterium | reverse complement strand
AATGTTGATATCTCATTTCCTAGGATATCATATACTTGCAGACTTACAAAACTTTCTTTCGGTACAGAATAACTTATAGTTGTAGTAGGGTTAAACGGATTAGGATAATTTTGTTCTAGTATAAAATCCTGTGGATTGTTTACCTCTATTTCAACAATATTGCTATAACTTACATGTCCGCTGAAATCCACTTCCTCCAGTCTGTAACTATAATGACCTGAATTTACGGTATTATCGGTAAAAGTATATTGTTGTGTTTCCGTCACTGAACCGTGTCCCGGAACACTATCGACTATAACAAAATCACCGTCTCCTTTTTTCCTCGTAATGTTAAATTGTTTACAGTTTTGTTCTGATGCAGTTGTCCAGTCAAGGATAACACTATTATTTTCAATCACTTTAGCAGTAAACTCTGTAAACTCTACAGCTGTGGTATTATTCGGTTCAAAAATACGGGCTTCCCATACACCGGCCCAATCTCCCTGATTGTTACTCAGACACACTATTCTTACATACCGGGCAGATAAATTTGTAAATTCATTGAGAGTCCATTCCTGGCTGGATGAGCTTGCGTTAGATACAACTTCATTCCATTGAACCAAATCATCTGAAGTTTCAATTGAATATTGATATATTCTTCCGGCATTCCACTGGTAAAACGAAACTGCTATTAAACCAACAGGCTCAGTTGCTCCAAGATCGTATTGAATCCACTGGGGCATAATCTGCGCAGCCCACCTTGAGTTTGGATCCGGATCACCATTCACCAAACCGTCAAGTGTCTTGGCTGGACTAGTATTGGTATCCGTTGTAGCAGAAGCATTCACATCATTAATTAAATGCTCTATGTATCCGATGGATCCTATATCTAACAATTTATAAAATAATGAATTTGCCTGTGAAGAAATTACATTGCCCGCGGTATCAGTTAAATTGTTAACTGCAATTGTATATATATGATTTAAAACCTGTTGGTCCGTTGTTAAAGTTATTCTCTCTTGTGAAGTGCTGAGCTCCGCGTTTAGTACCTGAATCTGGTCCGAAATTAGATAATTTCCCGGATTAGCTACAGAAGCTGAGTCCAGAGGTTCAGAAAAATCCAGAACCACCTGATCAGATTCAACGGTTTGGACTCCAATTAGTTCAGGGGGGATAACATCTCCGCCTCCTCCTGAAACTACAGTTGAAAAACTCCAAACAGGGCCTTCCGTTGTTCCCCCATGATTATCTTTGGCAACTATTTTCCAGTAATAAGTCGTGCTATTATTTAGTTGCCCCGGATTATAACTTGAACTTGTTTGATTTCCTGAAGTAAGCGGTGGATTATTTGAAGTTCCAAAATGGACATCATAGGTCAATGGGTCATTGTTAGGATCTGAACAGCTCCACGAAAGTGTTGTATTGATGGACTGATTTACTGTTCCATTTCCGGGGTTAGGATTTGAAGGTTGATTAGGCGGATCGTTACCTGGAGCAGCAATGGTTGAAAAACTCCAGATAGGTCCCGTAGTAGATGCACCATTGTTATCTTTTGCGACTATTTTCCAGTAATATGTTGTGCTGTTGATTAATTGTCCAGGATTATAACTTGCACTGCTTTGAGCGCTTGAGACTAACGATGGGTTGCTGCTAGTTCCAAAATATACATCATATGTCAGCGGATCCCCATTAGGGTCCGAGCAGTTCCACGTTAGTGTTAAACTGATGGGCTGATTGACTGCTGTATTTACAGGATTAGGATTAGTTGGTTGATTAGGTGGGTTATTTCCACCTCCACTTGGAACATAACTAACAGCTCCGATATCAGGTGATGAATCTCTTGAAACACCATTTATATCTTTCCATTCAAAGGCTTGTGAGCCGTTGAACATAAACCCTTCAACTAAACTTTGTAAATCTACACCTGCGTTGATGGCAGGTGACCCTGCTTGCAAAGAACCATCCCAACTCGTAGAATATGTTGTTGAAGTAAATGAGGGATTGGTATTTGAGAACCCGTTCTCAGGATTTGTAACATTTGTAGGATCATATAAAAAATTATTTGAAGATGTTATTGATCCGCTCGATTTGACTACATCGGGATAATTTGTAGCAATTGGATCATAACCTATCTCATAAATAATATTATTTTTTATAGTCATATTGCCGGTTCTACCGATTGCTGCACCATATAATATAATCGTATTATTAATAAAATACGGAGTTGATATGGGTGAAGAAATGGTTGTCTTTTCCTTGAAATCAGCATCAGAGGCGTGGGGAATATTTTGGCAGATAACGTTATTATACCAAACGTGATCTCCTGTTCCTTCTTCAGCAAATAAGGTTTGAGTACCTAATCCTTTATAATCTGAATAGTAATAG
>CAZRMA010000564.1:0-2740 GCA_964600655.1 uncultured Ignavibacteriaceae bacterium | reverse complement strand
GTTTTGTTGTTTTTGAAGAAAGAATATGGCTTTTATAAGCTTTCTTTCTCTTGAACTTACCTGAAGCGGTTTTTCTAAAAGTCTTGCGGGCACCGCTGTTACTTTTCATTTTTGGCATTGTAGAATCCTAATTTATTTATTCTTTTTACTTTTTACTTTTTCAGGAACTAAAATAGTACTCATATTTCTTCCTTCCAATTTTGGAGGAGATTCAACTTTTGAAACATCATCTATACGCTCAATAAATCTATTTAACAATTCTTCGCCTTTTTCAGTGTAAGCCATTTCCCTGCCTTTAAACATAACCACAACTTTAACTTTATTTCCTTCTTCCAGAAAATTTACGGCATGCTTAAGTTTGAATTCGAAATCATGTATATCCGTATTGGGATGTAATCTAATTTCCTTTAGAATCGAAACGGTTTGATTTTTCTTTTGTATCTTTTCTCGCTTCTGCTGTTCATATTTAAACTTACCAAAATCAATTATTTTACAAACGGGTGGATTTGCCTGCGGAGCAATTTCAATTAAATCCTGTCCTCTTTCAGTAGCATGTTTAAGAGCATCACGAACAGTAAAAATTCCTAATTGCGCTCCATCTATGTCAATTACCCTAACTTTTTGGGCTTTTATTTCTTCATTAACTCTTACAGTTTCTTTTTGAGCGATTGAATACCTCTCTTAAAGTTGTTTAAATTTTGTTTTTAATTTCAGTCTCAATATTATCAATAAATTCACTTAAAGACAACGAACCAAGGTCACCTTTCTTATGCTGACGAATGGAAATATTTCCAGCTGATTGTTCCTTTTCACCAAGAATTAGCATGTAAGGAACTTTTTGAGTTTCCCAATCTCTAATTTTATATCCAACTTTTTCATTCCGTTCATCAATTTCAACTTTGATCTTTTTTTCCTTTAACTCCTCATAAATTTTTCTCGAATATTCAATAAAATTTTGTGAAACCGGGATAATTGCAACTTGTAAAGGAGCTAACCAAAGAGGAAACTCCCCAGCAAAATGTTCAATCAAAACTCCAATAAATCTTTCAAGTGAACCGAAGGGAGCACGATGAATTACAACTGGCCTGTGCTTTTGTCCATCACTTCCAATATATTCAAGGTTAAATCTTTCAGGCATAACATAATCGATTTGAACTGTCCCTAACTGCCATCTTCTTCCCAGAACATCCCTAACCATAAAATCTATTTTAGGCCCATAAAAAGCGGCTTCTCCCTCTTCAACAGTATATTGCAATTTCATTATATCAGCAGCTTCTTTAATTTCTTTTTGAGCTTTTTCCCATAAAGAAATGTCGCCGCCATATTTTTCTGCATTGTCATCTCTAAAAGAAAGCTGGGTTGTAAAATCCTCAAAGCCCATTACTTTAAATACATATTGAATCAAATCAATTACATTACACAATTCATCTTTTAATTGATCTTGACGGACAAACATGTGTGAATCATCAACAGCAAAACTTCTTACTCTTGTTAAACCGTTCAGTTCTCCGGATTGCTCGTATCTATAAACAGTTCCAAACTCAGCGTAACGAATTGGAAGGTCTCTATAGCTTCTGGGTTTTGATGCATATATTTGAAAATGATGTGGACAATTCATAGGCTTTAAAAGATATTCTTCATCACTATCGGCGAATTTTATAGGCGGAAATTGACTGTCCCTATAATACGGATAATGCCCACTGGTTTTGTATAAATTGATATTTCCAATATGCGGAGTAATTACAGGCAAATAATTTCGCTTAGTTTGCTCTTCACGTAAAAATCTTTCAAGCGTCTCTCTAAGTACAGTTCCTTTTGGCAACCAAATAGGAAGTCCAGCACCAACATTTGGAGTGAAGAAAAATAATTCTAATTCTTTCCCAAGTTTCCGATGATCTCTTTTTTTAGCTTCTTCAAGCAAAGTTAAATAATCATCAAGCATTTTTTTCTTAGGGAAAGAAATGCCATAAATTCTTTGAAGTTGTTTATTATGTTCATCACCGCGCCAATATGATCCGGAAATGTTAAGCAGCTTAACATATTTTATTTTTCCGGTTGATGGTAAATGAGGGCCGCGGCACAGATCTGTAAAATCACCTTCTTTATATAAACTAATATCTTCCGATTTTTCATCTATCTCCGAAAGTATTTCAGTTTTATAATTATCACCTTTTTGAGTAAAGAAATCTACAGCTTCTTTTTTAGGAAGATCAACTCTAATAAAAGGATTATTAATTTTAGAAAGTTCTGACATTCTTTCTTCAATCTTTTTTAAATCTTCTTCCGTTAGATGACTGTTGATATCGATATCATAGTAAAACCCATTTTCAATTGCTGGCCCCACCCCAAATTTTGCTTCAGGATAAATTTCTTGAATTGCATGCGCCATCAAATGAGAAGTTGAATGCCAGTAAACTTCTTTTCCCTTTGGATCTTCGAATGTTAAAAATTTAACAACAGAATTATTATTGATCTGAAAATTTATATCTTTAACAAATCCATTTACTTCAGTAGCGAGAGTGTCCTGAGCAAGTCTTGAAGAAATAGATTCAGCAACTTGATAAGCAGTTACGCCTTTATCAAATTCTTTTGAATTACCATCTGGAAAAGTGATTACTATTTTATTCATTAATTTTTTTTATCTGTTCAAATTAAATTCTAAATTCAACCAAAGATTACTTCTTCGTGGGTTCTATAGGATTCGAACCTATGACCTTCTGCACGTCAAGCAGACGCTCTA
>CAZRMA010000563.1:0-2745 GCA_964600655.1 uncultured Ignavibacteriaceae bacterium | reverse complement strand
GAGTTTTAATTAAATAAATATAACTCATGTGTTACCTAAATACTGAAGAATTACAAGGCCGACAGGCAGGTTCGTTCGAAATGAAATTACTAAATTTTTAATCCTATGTTGAGCAGAGTATTTAACCAATTCATTCGGTGACTAATAATTTTGTTCAATTTTTATTAACTTTTCAGTCTAAAAAAATAAAGTTTTAATTCAAGGACAAGAAATGCCAAAATTTGTTTTAGATGGAAATGAAATAGAATTTAAACAAGGACAAACTATAATTCAGGCTGCAAAAGATCACGGAGTGACAATTCCTCATTTTTGCTGGCATGAAAAACTATCTATATCAGGTAATTGCAGAGTGTGTTTGGTTGAAGTTGAAAAAATTCCAAAGCTGGCTATTGCTTGTTCAACGTTAGCTTCTGAAGGAATGGTTGTTCACACTCAATCTGAAAAAACTTTAAGTGCTCGAAATGCTGTGATGGAATTTTTATTAATTAATCATCCATTAGATTGTCCTATTTGTGATGAAGCTGGTGAATGCAAGCTTCAAGATTATGCATACAAACACAGTGTTGGTGAAAGCCGATTTATTGAAGAAAAACAACACAAAGATAAACGGGTGCCTCTTGGCCCTTACGTAATGTTTGATGCTGAAAGATGTATCTCTTGTTCACGCTGTATTCGTTTTTGTGATGAGATTGCCAAAGATCCTGAATTAACCTTTATTAAAAGAGGAGATAGAGTTACAATTGTAACTTATCCCGGTGAAGAAATGGATAATCCATATTCATTAAACACAACAGATATTTGTCCTGTTGGTGCATTAACAAATCGTGATTTTAGATTTAAAGCACGCGTTTGGGATATGTCTTCCAACCCTTCAATTTGCACCGGCTGTTCAAGAGGATGTAATACTGAAGTTTGGGTTCGCAACAATGAAGTAATGAGATTAACCCCACGGCAAAATGAAGAAGTTAACAGCTACTGGATGTGTGATCATGGAAGAATAAATACTTTTAAAAATGTTAATGCTGAAGATAGAGTTGACGGTCCGCATAAAAGAAAAGATGGAACATTAGTAAAAGTTGGCTGGGACGAAGCCTTTGCTGCGGCAGCTTCTGAACTGAAAACCTTTGGCAAAGATGAAATTTCTTTTATCGGTTCAGCATTTGCAACTTGTGAAGACAATTATGTTTTTGCAAAATTTGCTCATTCCGTGGTTGGTTCAAAACATTTAGATTTTATCCGCCATGCTGATCCAGATTTTGAAGATGATATTCTTAGAAAAGCTGATGTAACTCCTAATTCGTATGGCGCTAAATTAGTTGGTATTTCACCGGCTAAAGGCGGCTTAAACATCGAAGGAATTACAAAAGGAATCAAAGACGGAAAGATAAAAGCATTATATATAATTGAAGAAGATTTAATTGCAAATGATCCTGAGCTTGAAGATTCACTTGCAAAGCTTGATTTATTAATTGTTCATGCAACCAATTTTGATAAAACTACAACTATTGCAGATATTGTTTTTCCTGCTTCTACCTTTGCTGAGAAGAATGGAACATTTGTTAATTTTCAAGGAATGGTTCAAAGATTAAAACCTGCTGTTTCCACAATTGAATTGGACAGAGCAATTGACGGAATGATTATGAGCAGGCTCGATAAATTCGGAACTCAATTTGACAGATGGGCAAAAGGAAATAAACGTGATGCCCGCTCGACATGGAAAATACTTGTTGGCCTTGCTTCTACCATGGGACAAAAAATGAAATTCAATATTGCCGAAGATGTATTTAATGACATTGCAAAAAATATTAATGAATTTCATTCATTGGATTATGATATAATAGGTGAGAAGGGCGCTAAATTAAATATACCTGTTACTGAAAAAGTTTAATTCTATAATTTGGAGCTTAATTAAATAATGACAATCTGGGAAATTCTGGCTTTCAGTATCGTAAAAATTTTACTAATCGTAACAGTAATGCTGCTTACGGTTTCTTACCTTGTCTATTTTGAACGAAGAATAAGTGCCTGGGCGCAAAATAGATTAGGGCCTAACAGAGTTGGCTGGGAAGGTGTTCTTCAGCCTTTTGCGGACGTTTTAAAATTATTATTAAAAGAAGATATTGTTCCCACTAATGCTAATAAACCTCTTCATACGTTAGCTCCAATTTTAGCTTTATTCGTTGCATTTACAACTTATGCCGTTATTCCTTTCGGGCCAACAATAAATATTTTTGGATACAGCGTTCCGTTAGTAGTGGCTGATGTTAATATGGGAATTTTATATGTACTTGCTTTAACATCGCTTGGAGTTTACGCAATTACTTTTGCCGGCTGGTCATCTGGAAGTAAATATTCTCTACTTGGCGGAATTCGGTCAGCAGCACAAATGATTTCTTATGAAATTTCTATGGGATTTTCTATTGGCGGTGTTTTATTATTATCGCAATCTTTAAGGCCTTTGGATATTGTAAATTCGCAAGGACATTTATTTTGGAATGCCTGGATTCAGCCGATAGGATTTATAACCTTTTTAGTTTCAGCTTTTGCCGAAACAAATCGCTTACCTTTCGATTTACCGGAAGCAGAACCCGAGCTTGTCGGTGGCTTTCATACCGAATACAGCAGTATGAAATTTGCCGGATTTTTCCTTGCCGAATATGCAAACATGATTGTCGCCAGCGCAATGATTGTCACACTTTATCTTGGCGGTTATCATTTACCATTTATTAATATTGATGCTTGGGG
>CAZRMA010000562.1:0-2753 GCA_964600655.1 uncultured Ignavibacteriaceae bacterium | reverse complement strand
AAATTCCTAAAAATTCCTCATCTTATTTAAGGATATTATAAAATAAAGGCAAGGGGAAGTGTGGGAGCGTGTAGCTTAAAGCGGATAGTCTATTTGTAGAAACCTCTGAAAGTTATGTTTACAAGTTATTGTCATTTTGAATTTATTTCAGAATCTAATTAAAGATGCTGAAATGAATTCAGCATAACCATTCGAATTCTATTTTTTATAGGTTACTGCAAATAACATTTTTCAATCTCAAATTCATAAAGATGTCATCTCTCAGGAAAGATGACATCTTTATTATTTACTTCTACTTCATTAATATCAGTTTTTTATTAGCTACAAAGTTACCTGACCGTAACTGATAAATGTAAACACCGCTGGCAAGATCACCGGCGTTAAATGTAACATCATAAACACCTTTGTCTTTATTCTCGTTAACGAGTGTTTTTACTTCTCTACCAAGCATATCATATATTTTTAGTCTTAAATTTCAGGTACAAACAAAAAAGGCCTTTTAATCTTACATAAAGATTAATTGGCTGGTGAAGTTGTTTGTAAATTACACCGTGCCGGCGTTGCTGCGCTGGTACGGTACTTATTAAGTCTCTGGCGGACTCTTATTATATCGCAACACTACTCAAATTTAATTTAATGTTCATAATTTTACTTATTACCTTTTCCCAATAATAATTATAGCGCTGCCAACCACAAATCCGTTCGTAGAGTATCCTGCAATTGCAACAGTATTGTTCTTTATCGCTACACTTGATAGCTCATAATTACTTGACAGGTTCTGACTATACCAGCTAACTCCATTGTAATGTGTAATGAAACCGTAGTCTCCAACTGCAATTACATCATTTACATCACTACCCCTGATGCTATTTGTAAAATAAGGAGGCAGATTCAATGTTGACCACCCTCCCTGTTTATATTCTCTTATTCCACCGCCACATACATAGACCGGCAAGTATTTTCCTGCAAACCATAGACCTTTAAGAGATTGAGTATTCTGCCAGTTAAGCGTATCTACTGTCAAGTTGCCTGAAATAGCTAATAGCCGATGTTCACCTTGTTGAAAGATATTGGAAGCGACAGTAAGAACGGAAAGGTTATAATTAACCTGGTCATAGTATCCCCATATATCATTTAGATTTGTTGTTGTCCCGCTTTCTATCTTCTGCCAATTGGTACCGTTGTAGTGAGTTATCATACCTTTGTAACCTACACCATATAAATCATTTGCGTTGGTTCCCCAGATTTTATTTACTGATTGCCCATTTTCAGTTCCACCAATCAATGAAATTCTATCGAAAGATTGACTTGCCATTTGAGAAACTCCATCCCAATGATGTATTCCCCCATCAGCAAGCCATATGTCCGAAGGGCTGAAATAATAAATTCCTCTTATAGAAGGTATCAGTTGATTATTGGTATCATAAAGTCTTTTTAATTCCCATTTAGAACCATCCCAATGTGCAAGGCTGTATGCGTGGGGATCAGGCTGTCCCGTAGAATCATCCGCATAAATCTCTCCCACAGCCCATATATTATTTTCATTTATTATTGCAACATCACTCAGGTGGCTGCTTCCTGCATTCGGGTCGCCAAACGTGTATGTCTGCCAGGTAAAGTTACTGCTGGTTGTGTCAAGTGTTTGCACAGTTATTTTATTGCTGCTTGTTGTTTGGTTGCTTTGTGAAAATTGTGCCTGTAACTCGTAGCTTTTGTTTGGCAGTAGTGAGTCAATGTAAACTGTTGTGTCATTCTTACCCAGACTAATAGTCTGGGCTACGGTATTATCTTTTAATAAATTTACATTAACCGGAAAGGCTACTCCGTTTGTTTTCAGTTCTAACCACGCTTCAGTGCAACTGGTTTCTGTAATAGAGAGTGTGAGTGTTCCGTTGTTTGGCGGTGGAGGAGGTGTGGGCTCGCTGCAGTTTAATCCCAAAAATAAAAATGTAAGTAATAAAACTACTGATAGTTTGTATATGTTCTTCATATTATTTATTTCCTTTGGTGTGAGTTAAGAAGATAAGTAAGCTTTAAGAAATTATGGAGGCAATTTAGCAGAGATAGTTCTACCCCCCCCCCCCGAGATAACTAAAGAGTTTTAAATAGTTAAAACCCCGATTTGAGAAAAGATGTTTCAAAGCAACCCCTGAATTAGTCTCACTAAAACATTAAATATATTTTTAATTAATGTCAATGCTAAATTATTGATAGTGCCTCAGTTTCACATTAAAAATCAAATCTGAATTGTCATTCAGAATTTATCTCAGAATCTTTGCAGTTTAACAGATCCCGAATCAAGCCTGACTGCCGGTCAGGCAGGTTCGGGATGACAAATTGTGAAACTGAGACACGACCAAACATACATGTGTTAAAGTAAATCCTCAAAAAAGTTCATTGATCAACAGCTGGTGTCTTCGTATCTTTTTTCCCGCTTCTTAATTCTTCGCGTGCAATTTTTGCAAGCTTTTCGTAATTAGCTTTTATTCTGTTAAGTTCTTTGTCTTCAAGTTCTTCAAGATCAAGGAGTACGTTATGAGCTCCGTTAACTGCACGAATCAATTCATCCAGTTTTATTTGTATAGCTGAAGTGTCACGATTTTGAGTATTCTGAATAAGGAATACCATTAAAAACGTAATGATCGTTGTTCCGGTGTTAATTACAAGCTGCCAGGTATCACTGAAATGAAATATCGGCCCTGTAACAGACCAGACTAAAATTATAAGCACGGCAAGTATAAAAGTTATTGGAT
>CAZRMA010000561.1:0-2767 GCA_964600655.1 uncultured Ignavibacteriaceae bacterium | reverse complement strand
GAAATCTAACACTAACTGTTTTAGAGCGAAATTCTTTTAACACCTCACCAACTGTATTTTTTGTTGATTTGAATGTAAGAATACCTTATTCTGACACTACCATTACAATAGCATATAACGGCAGAAGTGATGGCCCTGAATATACTTCTGAAATCCATGGTTATGTACACGGCCTAGAAGTTTTTGTCGGGCAAGCACACTGCTCCAAGGACGGTGAACTACAATGGCCGGGTGAAGGCTTGCATCAAACCAAATGTCAAGTATTGAATAATCCCGACGTTGTTTGTGACGAGTGGGAGCTGACAGGTTGTATAGATTTCTTAAAGGAAAATGATGAACATGGAAAAGAAAATACAACCTGTTGTGAAGCGCAACCTCCGCAGAATTTCGTTATCTGTCCGAAGTAACTTCAAAAAGCTTACGCTTCTCAAATAATTCTGCAACTTTCTAACCCGGACAATTTTGGATAACAAGTTTCAGCAAACAATTTGTCTTTTATATACTTTAGAATATTAAACACTCAATTTCTAATGATAAATTTCAGAATAAGTCGTTTCTTATTTGATATTGGAACTAAAGTATAAATCAGCACTTTAATGTTCAAAACTTCGACAAAACCTTCATTGCAATAATTTTGGTAATTGCCTAATAATATGATTATTAGAGCATATATAATTTATAATCCCGTTAGGATTAATAATGTTGAATGAGAATCACAGGTGGATATTATGAAATAATTAAGGGATGAACTTCCATTTTGGTTGGCGGCTACGCTAGCTAAGACTGCATGCAAACATGCAATTATTCATACATCCATCAAATGTTTTGTTTTCCACTTCTCTAAAATCACGTATTTACGTTATTGAATGAGCCGCTGTGTTTTAATAGAATTGCATAAAAAAAGTGAGATGTAAAATGAAACAGACAAAAATATTTTATGTAAAACTTGTAATATTTTCTTTGTTAACTTATTTAATTACAGTTGCATGTCAGTGTGGTATATTTATTCCCGAGTGTACAGGTGGTTCTACTAATCAATTGGGAAAGATTGTTTACAACTCTTTAAATGATATAAGTAGAATTAGTAATGGAAATTATCTTGCTGTAACAGACAGCGGTGAAATTTACAGCGCCTCATTTACCGAGCAGGGAGAACTAACAACTTCACTCCTATATACAGTTCCGGGTAACCCATCATTATTTGATATTGGTTATCTGCCAAACAGCAATATAACTTTAATTGTTGGAACTAATGGATTGATTTTAAGAAATGTTGGAGGAAGTTTGGAATGGGCAAATATAACAAGTCAGGTAAATAAAGATTTAAATAGAATTTATATTCAATCTGAGGAAGCCATTTACATTGTAGGTGATACTGCAACTATTCTTAAATCAATTGACCTGGGAATTACATGGCAGAAATTAAGTTTAGGTTTGGAAATTAACAGCGATCTATTAGATGTTAATGGA
This sequence comes from uncultured Ignavibacteriaceae bacterium, assembly GCA_964600655.1. Taxonomy (GTDB): domain Bacteria; phylum Bacteroidota; class Ignavibacteria; order Ignavibacteriales; family Ignavibacteriaceae; genus CAVSWT01. Next base: position 1,297 of record CAZRMA010000561.1, on the reverse strand, counting down.
ACTAATAGTAGTGTGTTTGTGTGTGGGGATAATTACACGTTTTATAAATCTAAGGATGGAGGAGAAACCTGGGGATGGACAGGATTGGGGAAGCGTTTATCAACTAAATCTGAATTCGGATATAATAGAATTTTCTTTTATGATGACAGCCTTGGATATGCAGGCGGGCCTCATGGCTTGGTTCTTAAAACAACCGACGGCGGCACATATTGGACCCCGACATATTTAGAAAACTTTGATGAAGTTAATGATTTGTATTTTATGTCTCCTGAAATGGGGGGACTAGTTGGTCCAAATGGTACAACTCGTTTTACAACAGATGGAGGCGAGAGTTGGTTTGAAGATACAACTGTAACAAGTTATATAGCTGGCAGGGAAATTAAAAGAATTGTTCCTTTCGGTAGGGATTATGGAACTGTTCTTGGCACTGAAGGTTTAACTACTTTTATTGCTCCTGATCTATCTTATCTGGATTCAATAGTAATAACATCTGTGGAACATACAGATTTAACAATCAATGAATTTAGACTTTATCAAAGTTATCCTAACCCGTTTAATCCAACAACGAAAATTAGATATTCAATTCCGGTAGGGACACAGAGTGCTGTGTCCGTACAATTAAAAGTTTATGACATACTTGGGAGACAAGCGGTAACACTTGTAAATGGAGAAAGGCATCCAGGTGCTTATGAAGTTGAATTTAATGCTTCAAGTTTGCCTTCAGGGGTATATTTCTATCGATTAACTTCCGGCTCATTCAATGTTACAAAGAAGTTTGTGTTATTAAAATAATCTTATGAATTGAAAAGCGAACCAATGGGAAATATAATAAAAATAGATTCATATTATTCTTTTTATAAAATTACAACACCTTAAGGTGAAGAAATGAAATTTGAATATTCAAACTCATTACTGTTAATGATAAATATTTACAGAAAAAGATTATCAAAGTTTTTGATAATTGAAATTATAGTAAGTAGTTGTTTTACTCTTAATGCACAAGTTGAATTGTTCAAAGATATATTGCCCGGTATAGATGGTTCCTCTCCAACTTACCAAGCAACTGCCGGAAGCCTTGCTTTCTTTTCAGCAACAAGCCCGGCAACAGGACGGGAATTGTGGGTTACGGACGGTACTAATGATGGAACAAAGCTAGTTGTCGATATCAATCCTGGGCAAGAAACATCTAATATTCGAAGCTTTGTTTCGTTTGGAAACGGAGTAGTTTTCAGTGCTGATAATGGAATTATTGGTGATGAGCCATGGTACAGCGACGGTACAACAACGGGCACTTACT
>CAZRMA010000560.1:0-2781 GCA_964600655.1 uncultured Ignavibacteriaceae bacterium | reverse complement strand
TTAAATTATACCAAGATAACAGAAGAGGTCTGGTTAGAAATGGAGAAAAAGCACTCGATAAAATTGCTGAAATCAGAAAGCTTATTAAAAAAGACACTGGAATATGAAAATTTTTAGAAATGTAAGACAAAAACTCGCAGCCGAAAACAAAGTAATGGCTTACTTACGCTATGCTGTCGGGGAAATTTTGCTGGTTATGATCGGAATCCTGCTGGCCTTACAGGTTAACAACTGGAATGAATCAAGAAAACAAAATATTGCAGAAAAAGAATTTATAGAAGGTGTGAAAAAAGATCTTACACAGGACAAGAATTACATCGAGTTTATTCTAAAGAAAACAAAACCAAAGATAGAAGCATATGATTTGCTAAGTAAAATTGATTTTCAAAATAATAGTGAAAATAAAAATTTTGTTGATTCTTTATTTCAAAATTATTTATCGACTGAAGGAGCTCGAACATTTTATCCTGTCTCCGGATCTTTTCAATCAGCGTTATCCGGTAATATGTTAAACAATTACAAAAATAAAGAGATCACCAGCGCACTAATCAAACTATACAATTCAACTTACTCAAGATTAATGGATGACAATAATATACTTAATACCAGGTGGGATTATTTGAGAAAAAAATATATTCACGAATATCGCACAGGAAATTTCCATGTAACTGACAGTTCAGGGATTTCCAAAATTATGGATGACATATATTATCACTATTTGATGTTGAAATGGTATCGGGGGGTTTTAAAAGATACTCTTATTGAAATTGATAAATTATTACAAAAAACAAATTGAAGTAATGAAAATCTTTAGAAATGTAAGACAAAAACTCGCAGCCGAAAACAGTGTTGCAAAATACTTGCGTTATGCCGTTGGCGAAATAGTTCTGGTAGTAATTGGAATTCTGATTGCCTTGCAGGTTAACAACTGGAATGAAAACCAGAAACAAAAAAAACGGGAAACAGTCTATTTACAGAATTTAAGTATTGATCTAAAGAAACAAATACAGCTGCAGGATATCTATATCGATTTTGAAGATATCTTCCTTCAGGATTGCAAAGATATAGTTGCACATTATGAACAAAATATCGGGTTCAAAAACATGGACTCCATTTTTCCAAAAATAAATGACCTGAGTGCAAGAATATCATTCACCAATGCCAACACAACTCTTTTAGAAATGATAAATTCCGGAGACATCAATATTATTGATAATGAATCACTAAAAAAGGAACTTATAGAATTTAACCAGTTTATAGAAGGGTTTGCCAGGAATACAGTTAATAATAACACTAACCTGGTAGATCAGATTGTTGCAAGAAGCGTTGTTAAGAATAGCAACTTTGCATATTCTAATTATTCCAAAAGAATGAGAAGCAAAATTCAAAAAAATTATCAGATGAATTTTATTAATGTTAAAGACAACACCCTGAAAAAGATTGCAATTCAAAATCTCAATGAACCCAAAATTAGACTGGAGTTAATTAATGATGTCGTTTTTAGAAATGGTTTAGCCGAATTACAAAAATCAGGCGACGAAATGTTAAAAACAAAAGCAACACAATTGTTAAAACATATTGAAACAGAATTAAATCATAGATGAAAATTTTTAGAAACATCCGCAAAAAACTAGCTTCCGAAAACAAAGGAATGTCTTACCTGCGTTATGCAATCGGAGAAATATTTCTTGTAGTTATCGGAATACTTATTGCACTGCAGATTAATAATTGGAATGAAAACCGAAAACTTGACAAGTCAAGACAAGAATACTATCGGCAGCTTTTAATTGATTTGAACAAGGATAAAGAATCAGCAAATAATTTTATAGAGAGTTTTAATAATGAACACGAGGAATACAACAATTACCTGAAACTTTATGAAAAAAAGAATTTAACTCCGTCCGAAGTTTATAACAAACTATTAAAGTTAAACCTGGCTTCCGTTTTTATGAAATTCAATTCTAACACCATAGAATCAATCCGCAGCAGCGGTGAGTTGATATTGTTTCCCCTGGAAATAAGAAATAAATTATTGGATTTAAAAGTGTTGCAGGATAATATACTTGAGAGAGCAAAACATGAAGATAACCATAAAGCAGATGTTATCAGAAGTATGTCTCTAATAAGAGGAGCCTCAACACTTGATTCCCGACTGAAAAATCATCCTCAATTAAAAGCTTTCTTGAAATTTAATAACAATCTTCCGCAAATAATTCTGGGCTTAGACGCAACACAAAGATGGAAAGATTTTTCAGAAACACATTCAGTTACGAGCTTAACAAAAATGATAAAGGATATTAATGTTATTATAGGTTTGATTAAAAATGAAATGAACAAATAAATATTATTAAAACTTTATGACCAGGATCTTCAAAAACATCAGACAAAAACTCGCAGCCGAAAATAGTGTTGTAAAATACCTGCGTTATGCAATTGGTGAAATCGTACTTGTAGTAATTGGAATTTTGATTGCACTTCAGATTAATAATTGGAATGAAAACCGAAAAATACTAAAACAGGAAATAGAGATTTATAAAGAACTAAAAAGCGATTTACTTCAAACCAAAAAAGAAATTTTGAACACCATTACAAAGCATAAAGAAATAATTAAATCCACTCAAAATCTTATTTATGATATTGTTAATAAAGAACCATATTGTAAAACCATTTATGATAGATTTGCAAAAGCGGGTGAAGATTTTCAAATAATCCCTCAAACAAGTGCATTTGAAAGTTTAAAAAACATCGGTTTAGATATTCTGTCTAATGACAGTCTTCGAA
>CAZRMA010000559.1:0-2802 GCA_964600655.1 uncultured Ignavibacteriaceae bacterium | reverse complement strand
TAAGAAGCAAACTCAGAATTCTCACTCAATCTTTCCGCAACATATTCTCGAATAGTCTCCAGCATTAACAGCCTCGAGCCTTCATAATTCTGATCTTCCCTTCGAATCAAACTTTTATCAATAAGCGAAGTTAATCCATCGAGAACATCCAACCTTGTTTCATCAAGTTGTTTAACTTCCCATGCTACATTTTCAACGGATTCAAAATTAAATCCGGAAAATACAGAGAGTAATTCAAATAATTTCTGTTCTTCTTTATTAAGAAGTTCATAGCTCCAATCAATTGTACCGCGAAGAGTCTGCTGCCGTTCCGGCAAATCCCTTGCACCTCCGCGAAGAAGTTTAAGTCTGCCTTCAACCCGTTTGAGCAAAGCTTTGGGTGAAAAAATGCTAATCCTTGCTGCAGCCAGCTCGATAGCCAGCGGCAGACCATCTAATCTCACACATATTTCAGCTACAGCTGGAGCGTTTTCATCTGTCAATTCGAAATCAGGTTTAACAGCCAGTGCACGATCAATAAACAAACGAATCGCTTCGAATTGAGTAAATTGCTTTAATGACTGCTTTTTATAATCGGTTTTTGGAAGTCCAAGCGGCGGGACAGGAAAAACATGTTCACCTCGTAAATGCAATTTCTCCCGGCTAGTTATAAGCAGTTTTAACTGTGGACACTCTGATAGAAGTTCTCCTAATTTAGGTGCCGCTGTGGTAACATGTTCAAAGTTGTCCAGAAAAAGCAGTAATTTCTTCTTTTGTAATTTTGTTTTAAGTTCATCTATAAGCGAACGACTGCTTGTTTCTCTTAATCCAATCGTACTTGCTATTGAAGCAAGAACCGACTCCGGTTCACGAAGAGGAGCTAAATCAATAAAGAAAATTCCATCTATAAAATAATCCATTAAATTCTTGACTGATTGAAGTGCTAACCGGGTCTTCCCAGTACCACCCGGGCCTGTCAATGTAACAAGGCGTACATCTTCACGTTGAAATAATTCGGTTATAGTTTTTAATTCTTTATCACGACCTATAAAGGGAGTTGACTCGGGAGGTATGTTGTGCTTTGGGATTGTATGATGGACAATTCCAACGCCGACTTTTTCAACTTCTCCAGGTTCTCCAATTATATTGAGATACTTTACTTCAACCGGAAGTGATACTCCGAAAACTGAGTGATATCGTTTTAAATAAACAGCAGCATAGATGAGACCGGCTAATCTTTCTTTTTCACTAATAGCGGTTTTATTGCAATAGTTTAATCCTGCTGCTACTGCTGCAAGCCAGGATTGTCCCCACATATCATCGGATAAACTCGGATAAAACTCTTCCACCCAACTTCCAAAAGCTTTTCTTCCGGAACTTATAACTGCACAAGCACCGGCTAATTCAATCGGTACCCGATGCGAATCTATAATATCTTTTTCTGTAAAGCGTGTAACCATCTCAACCCATTTAGGTAACGATACCCTGGATAATTCACGGATGAGATAAGATACTTCCAGATAGCGCAAGTCATAAAACAATGGCATTTCTGATTTGAACAAAGCGAAATCAATCAGATAATATCCGGTTATCTCATTTTCACTTTCATTGAATTTTGTTAAGATGTTGCCGATGTTCAAATCACCATGTTGAAAGCCTACAATGGTGTCAATCGGCCTAACTTTATCCCACAACTCAACCTTACGGGAATAGACAAGCGGATTTGGAAAAACATGTCCCTGAATCATTAAACCAGCGATATCACAGGAAACACTACAAATATCCTCCATAAACTTTTCAATATTTCCACCAGGTTGAAGACGGTAGCCAAGCCAATTATTAATGATCTTTTGTGGATGTACGGCTTTCTCAATTTTCGATTCTTTATTCCAATCTCTAAGTAACAAATTATTAGTCGTACTGAGAATATTTTCAAGTTTATTTTGCTGTTGATAACTTGCTAAAGATTTGTAATGATGCAATGATTGTCCTGCGATGGAATAGAATATCGCAACCGATTCATCAAGCTCAATTCTGTCAAATTCCAAGTCAGCGACATGATTACTTGCAAATTCAGGTGGGGCTTGTTTGAATGCAATACTATGTCTCTCTAGCTCATCCATCTTTGATTTTTTACTCTTTCGATCCAGTTTAAGAATAAGATGCTTTACCTTATTAGTTTGAAGAAATGAAATACTTACGAGAAACAGATAAGCACCTGTTCTTCCACCTTTTAGTTCTTGAAGAGGAGTAACTTCAATATTAAGTTTATCCTGTGCAAATTTTATTATATTTATAAATTCTGTAGGTAGATTACAGAAATCATCTGCAAGTTTGCTCATTCTTTTTTCTCTTACCTTTGTTAAAAATTTTATCTATCTGAAAAAATAAAATGCGATTTATGGTATCTTTTAAGTTTCCTAAAATTAATAATTTTACAGCTCGTAGGTTTTTGGAAAGATTTTTTCATCATTTTTATTTTTTGCAAATAATTTTTCTGCATATGCTATAACGAAATTGATCGGTACTTTTTTTATAGAAGGGTTTTAAAATTTGTTCAAAATATATAGACATATTTATAAAATTAGTATAGTCAATGAAGAAAACAAAGTCTGCTTGCAAAATAATAAGACTATTGAGTTATGTATTGGTAAAGTGTTCAGTTAGCATTTAGATTGTATTCGAAGGCAGGTTAAAAAGTCAGACGATATGCTGACTTTTTTAGCTAATTACGTGGGCCCGGATGGACTTGAACCACCGACCCTCCGACTATGAGTCAAATTTTGGCCCGAGTAATCAAAAGACTTACAATTCACTGATTCT
>CAZRMA010000558.1:0-2831 GCA_964600655.1 uncultured Ignavibacteriaceae bacterium | reverse complement strand
AATTTCTTTGAAGAGCAATTTTAATTGCGTCATTCAATGTCAGCATTTTTTGCGCAGGCGTCAAACCCGGAATAGAGAGTAATAAAATAAATATCAGCAAAGTTCGCAGCATCTTTTTCTCCAAATGGTTTTTCAATATTTAAGTATTATTAAGATTCAATAAATGATATATTTAGACGATTTTATTATTCATAAGGTTACAAGCTATCTTCTCTTCTTACCCCTGAACTTTTCCTTCTAAATACTTACGCAAAGATAGATATATGTCAATTAGTTTTCGGGATTTATTTATAAACGGTTGTATTATTACATAATCGGCTCATTTAGAAATATTTAATTTTGGTAGTTTTGGGATTATCTAATTCACAAAGATAATAACAATAAAATTAATATAACTCAATTTAGAAATTGTTCTTTTATCTTTATTAAGTACTGGTAGGCTTCTTCGTAATTGTTCCCTATTTTCCCATCCAGTATTGCATCTTCAATTGCAGACTTTATTTCCCCAACTTTTTTAGAAGGTTTTAAATTACAAACTTCCATAATTGTTTCCCCGCGGACAGGAGATTGAAATGCCCGCAGTTGATCTTTTTCTTCAACTTCCCAAACACGATTCATCACACGTTCATAATTTTCAAGATACTCTGAAACTTTTCCAGGATTTTTGCTGGTTATATCTGCACGGCATAAAGTAATTAAATCTTCCAAATCCTGACCAGCAGAAACAATGAATCTTCTAATTGCCGAATCAGTTACATTTTCTTTTGCCAAAGCAATGGGCCGCAAATGCAAACGCACTAATTTCTGGATATATTCAAGCTTTGAAAATGGAAGTTTTAATTTTTTAAAAACTGATTTCATCATCCTTGCGCCAAGTTCCTCATGACCATGAAATGTCCAGCCGGTTCCTTCAACAAATCTTTTTGTTTGCGGTTTTGCAATATCATGGACTAAAGCTGCAAACCGGAGCCAAACATTTTCTGTGACTTGAGATATATTATCAACAACAATACAAGTATGCAGAAAAACATCTTTATGATGATAATCTTTTCTTTGATCAACACCGCTTAAATTAGAAATCTCAGGAAATATTATTTCCATAACACCTGAATAAAAAAGTAGTTTTAATCCGACGGACGGTTTAGGGGAAGATAAAATTTTCAAGAATTCATCAGTAATTCTTTCTTGCGAAACTATTTTTAGTCTTTCTCGTAATTTATAAGCAGAGTTATTAATTGAATTATCAACTTCAAAATTTAATTGGGAAGCAAAGCGAAATGCTCTTAGTATTCGAAGAGGGTCATCATCAAAGGTAAGCATCGGGTCAATCGGAGTTTTAATGATTTTATTTTTAATGTCTTCATATCCATTATAAATATCTACTAGTTCACCAATGTTCTCTTCATTCAGTGAAATAGCTAATGTATTTATAGTAAAATCTCTTCGGCTGATATCTTCCTCGAAGCTACCTGATGTAACGATAGGGTTTCGGCTGGATTTTTTATAAGACTCTTTCCGGGCACCGACAAACTCTAAATCAAAATCATCAACTTTAAAATTAGCAGTTCCAAAATTTTTAAAAATGTTTATTTTTCTTATTTCAAATTTTTCTGCAAGTGAAGATGCAAAAAAAGGTCCGTCACCTACAATAACGAAGTCGATTTCATTCTTTCGAAATCCTGGGAAATCATTTTCCTTCTTAAGAATTAGATCGCGAACAAAACCACCGACTATATAAGCTTTTACATTAAGCTTAGATGCTGTTTCACAAGCCTTATTAAATATTGTTAAATTATTTAAGTCATTTTCAAAGTTCATTTAAAATTATTTATTCTGTTTTTTCATCCATAGCTAAGAATTTAGAGGTTCTGATTTACTACCAAGTAAAATTGCAATTGGTTTCAATGGTTCAATATTGCTGAATAATATTTTTATTGAAGCTGAAATGGGTACCGCTAAAAACATTCCTACAATCCCCCATACCCAGCCCCAAAAAATTAATGAAAACAAAACGAAAACCGGGCTAAGGTCCATTCGCGAACCCAAGAAATGCGGTTCTGCAATATTTCCAATTATATTTTGAACAATTAAAAGCAAAACTGCCATGGAAATAATGGTAAATCCAAAACCATATTGAAGCAGGCCGATTATGATCGGGCATACTGTGGCAATCATAGAACCAATGTTAGGAATAAAATTTAAGACAAAAGTTAAAAAGCCCCACATAAATGCGAAATCAATTCCATACGATAACAAAATAATTGTTGTAATTAAACCAGTCACTATGCTTAATATCGTTTTTATAACAATGTATGATTGAAGTTGTGTGTTTATAGTAACAATATTTTTATCAACAGAATCTTTATTGTCTTTAAAAGCGAAACGCAATCTTTCCTCAAATTTGGTTTTACCGGCCATCATGAAAATCCAGAAAATAACCATTATAAAAAAATCACCCATCGCCGAAGAAAATGAACTAACAACGTTTTGAATTATGCCGCTTTTAAAAAGCTGAGGCAGTAGTTTACTAATTTCAAAATTTTGATAATCAATCCCAAGCAGTTTTGAAAACTCTTTTAGTGTTAAATTAAATGGACTTAATATAGTATGAAAAAATGCGTTTAAATTATTTGAATAGGAATCAAATTTATCGGGAAATGCCGAAAAATTTGAAACTAGCAGCAGTCCTATTAAATAGTAACAAGAAAACACAAAAATCAAAATGAATATTATTGTCAGCCACTGTGGGATTTTATATTTCTTCAATAAAATTATTAGTGGATGAAATAAAAATGTTAAAAAAATTGAAAAAGTAATTGGAATTAAAAACG
>CAZRMA010000557.1:0-2831 GCA_964600655.1 uncultured Ignavibacteriaceae bacterium | reverse complement strand
GGCCGGTACTAAATTACAGGTAGAGACAATCAATAGTATCTTCAAATCAGATTAGTATAAAGTAACTAACAAAAGCTCTCTTTCTAAAAGAAATTATAGTATACAATTATTTTCTGGGAAATATGACAAAAAAACGCCCTCTAAATGGCTCAGATACTATTAATGGAAATATGATCAAAGAAGTTAATATGTTATTTATGGGGTCTGCAAAGAGGATCTCCCTTTTGGAAAGATTTAATCAAGCAGCTAATACCTTAAATATTAAGGTGAATTATTTCTCTTATGAAATTTCAAAATATCCACCGGTTGCTAAGTATGCAACTATAATAAATGGTCTTAGGTGGGATGATCAAGCAATTGAAGAACACATCCTGGATAAAATTGTTGATCATAAGATTAGTATAGTGATACCAAATGTTGATCCGGCTATTCCTATACTTAGTAAAATTAAAAATAAATTAAAAAATGTATATTTCCCTGTATGTGAATTAAGTATCAGCGAAATATTTTATGATAAAAAATTATCTAATAGTTGGTTGGAATCAAATGGTTTCCCTGTGCCTCCCGCAAAGGTAACATTTCCGATGATAGCTAAGCCCAGATTCGGTTCAGCATCGCAGGGCATTAAAATATTATACAATAAAACTGAATATTCAAATTTTATTAATGCATCTAAGGTTGATGACTATTTAGTACAGCGATTTATAGTCGCTCAGGAATATACTGTCGATGGTTATGTTAATATAAAAAACAAAATTGTAGGAGTTGTACCAAGGAAACGACTACAAACTATTGGAGGAGAATCAACAATAACTTCAATTGATCTTAATAAAGAAATAATTACTCTATCTGAAAATATTATAAGAAAAGCTAAAATTAAGGGGCCGGTTACCCTACAATTTTTAAAAGAAGTGAGGACAAATAAGATTTACGTAATGGAGATAAATCCCCGCTTCGGAGGCGGAGTAATATTATCTATACAGGCAGGATTCAATATTCCGTATTACATCCTCTGCGATTTTCTTAAGCTGGATTACAATATTAAAGTGCGCATCAAAAATCATCTACTTATGAGCCGCTATTTTAAGGAGGAATTTTTTGAGACTGATAATTGATTTGGATGGAACCATTTGTACTGAAGAAAAAACATTCAGTCGCTCACTAGCAAAACCAATTAAAGGAGCCTCAGAGAGCATAAATAAATTATATTCTGAAGGGCACACTATCATTCTATATTCAAGCAGGTCCTGGCAGGAATACGAAATGACCACAGAATGGCTAAAATCATTTGAGATTAAATATCATCAATTGATTCTTGGTAAACCCATCGGTGATTTATGGATTGATGATAGAGCAATTCGATTTAAAGCCTGGGACGATATAATCAATATTATTGATGGCCAAAATGAATAAAATAAAATTGATACCAATTATAGTAGAGAAGTAATAAATGAGCAAATCTGTTATCCTTACCATGAAGGATCATGCCAATTGGACGAGATATCTAAGAGCAAATTTCTCTCTTCTAATGAATGTTTATTTTACACCGGAATATTATAAACTCTTTGAGGATAATGGTGACGGTATTGCAGAATGCTTTATTTATGATGACGGGTCTAACATAGCATTGTATCCGTTTTTATTAAATAAAATAAATGATCTTGGCTATGTGCTCGACAAAACATACTATGATATCCAGGGGGCTTATGGATATAATGGAATTATTTACTCATCTCATGAACCTGATTTTGTTAGAAGCTTCTATGCGGAATTCTATAAATATTGTAAAGCCAACAACATAATTGCCGAGTTTACAAGATTTAATCCAATCTTAAAAAATGAAATATTTTCAAGGGAATATTTAAATGTAAGTTTTAACAGGAATATAATTTATTTAGACTTGAGCGACAATTATAGTAAAATTTATAGTCAATATTCGTCTGGGATCAAGTCTAATTTAAAAAAAGCAAATGATAATGATTTAACCGTTTCGGTATTTTATAAATCCTTCCCTTATAAAAAAGAATTTATTAAAATGTATATTGAAACCATGGATAGTGTCGGCGCAGAAAAGTATTACTATTTTAGCAATAAATTTTTTGATGGCCTTTTTAAAAATCTCCCCGTTTTTAATTTTGTAGTTTTTCAAAAAAATAATCCTATAGCATCTATAGTATGTTTATTGAATAAGACAAATTTACACGCATTTTTATTCGGATATAAATCTGATTATACGAGCTTACGGATGAATGATTTCCTTTTTGATGCAATTATAAAATATGGCTCAGAGCTCGGATTAAAAACCATTGAACTTGGCGGCGGAAGGTCAACATTTGAGGATGATTCTTTATTAAGATTTAAGGAAAAATACTCGCATAGAAAAGCTGGTTTTTACATCGGTAGTAGGATTTATAATAAAAAAATATATAATTCTCTTGTCCGGCAGTGGAGTGAGAAATATCCCGCATTAGTCAAACAGTATGGGAACAGGGTATTGAAATACAGGTTCCTGGAATAATTCATTTTTTGTATTTGTAAGTAATTATTAATTCGCATAATATTTTATCTTAGTGACTTAACTGACAAATACGAGGGGATATATTGCATAGTGGTTTTCGAAAATTACTAACATAAATGAAAACAGTACTAATTAATACCGCGAATAATAAGAATAATTTATAATGAAATTTTTAATAGGCGGTGAAAACTATTACAACCCGCTAATATTACTGAAAAGAAATAAGTTTAATATTGATACATTTCTTACTACTAATTATAATTACAAACACCATTATTTTACCGGGGGAGGGATCTATTCGCTGTATTATATC